>JBAQVA010000240.1:0-4554 GCA_049297835.1 Propionibacterium sp. | reverse complement strand
TGTGCCCGCCCGGCCCGCAGCGACCCCGGCGTCGACGGACAGATCCACAAAAAGACAGCCGCGAACGGCGTCCGTGTAATTTCGGGTCACGCCGGCGCCGGAGCCGAATCCATCATCTCTGTGTAACTGGCTAGATGTACTGATCCGGGACGTTGGTCAATCGTGAGAACGGCGGCTGGTTGCTGCAGGCCGTGTGGGGTCGGTGGTGGTTGTAGTAGTGCAGCCATCTGTGGAGTTCGCCCCGTCGCTCCGTCTCGGAGGTGTAGCAGCGGGCGTAGGCCCATCCGTCGGCCAACGTGCGGTGGAAGCGCTCGATCTTGCCGTTGGTCTGCGGACGATAGGGTCTCGTGCGCTTGTGCTTGATCCCCAGCTCTGCGCAGGTGTCGCGCCACAGGTGTGAGCGGTAGGCCCCGCCGTTGTCGGACAGGACCCGTTCGACGGTGATGCCGCGGGCGTTGAACCACTCGACAGCCCGGATGAGGACCGCGGTAGCGGTGAGGGCGGTTTCGTCGTCGTGGACCTCGGCGTAGGCGACGCGGGAGTGGTCGTCGATGACGGTATGGACGTAAGCCTTGCCCATCAACGTGTCGTAGTGCCTGTTCTTCGGCTTGCCGGGCGTGGCTGCCCGGTTCTTCTCGCCTTGGCGTCGGCCGACATAACGCCAGCCCCCGCCGTCGGGGATGTTGCCGAGCTTCTTCACGTCGACGTGAAGCATTGCACCCGGATGGTCGTGTTCGTAGCGTCGGACGGGTTCACCGGTGGCCCGGTCGACGTGGGAGAGGCGGTTCAGGTGCGCGTCGACCAGGATCCGATGGACGGTCGAAGGCGCGATCCCTAGACGACACGAGAGCTGCACGGGCCCTTCACGGAGGCGGAGCCGCAGCTGGATGCAGCGGCGGGTGACCTGCCGACTGGTCCTATTGGGTGAATGGTGCGGGCGTGAACTGCGGTCCTGCATGGACTGGCCGGCGCGGTACCGGTCGGCCCAGCGCTTCACGGTCGGCCAGGAGACCTGGAATCGAGCAGCCACCTCACTGACGGGCCAGCCGTCGTCGACGACCAAGCGGGCAACAACCAGCCGATGGCGCGGCGTGAGAGCCGCGTTCGCATGGCTCATGGCTGTTCACCACTCGATGACCCACCATCGTGAACGTCGTGGACGTGGCGGAGCTGGAGGACCTTGCGGGACAGCATGGGCAGCGTCGAGCAGAGCATGCCGATGGCGCCGGCCAGAACCGCAGTGCGAGTGCCGTAGTGCTGGCCCAGGAGCCCTGCGAGCGCGCTGCCGATGGGGATGGAGCCGTACATGACCTGGGTGTAGGCGCCGGCGGAGCGGGTGAGCTGGTCCTTGGGGATGGCGGTCTGGCGCATGGTCAGCGAGTACACATTGGCGTTACCCAGCCCCACACCGGACAGAAGCATGATCCCGCCCAGGACAGCGGCCAGGGCCGAGCCGTGCAGGTCCCCAGCCACCGCCAGCAGCGGGACACCGCAGGACAACAGCAGCGAGACGGCGAACGCTTTGCCAAGTCCCAGCACCCGCTCCAAGTGGAGCGCGGTGGCGGTTCCGATCAGGCCACCGATGCCGGCGGCGCCCATGGCGAGGCCGTAGCGCGATGGGGTGAGTCCCTGGCCTTGGACGGCCCACAGCACCAGGTTGAGCGTGAAGATCTGCTCGGCGAGGTTGTAGAGGGCTGCATGGACGGTGAGCGCGCGCAGGTAGGTGTTGGCGAACAGGATGCGTAGGCCCTCGCTGATCGCGGGGCGCTGCGCCGGGCCGGTGCGTCCCATGCTCGGTGTTGTCAGGGGTGTGCTGCGTGCGATCCCCAGGGCGGAGGCGAGGTAGCTCGCGGCATCGACGGCCATGGCCAGAGGTGCTCCGAGTGCGCCCACCAGGATGCCGGCGATGCCGGGGCCGGCGACCTCGGCGACGGTGCGCGAGCCCTGCAGGGCACGGTTCGCAGGGGCGAGGTCGTCCTCGGTGACGAGGGAGGGTAGGTAGGAGAAACCGACCACTCCGAAGCACAGAGCCGCGCATCCGGCGATGAAGGCCAACACCACGAGCAGAGGCACCGACAGCCAACCCGCCGCCCACGCGATCGGGATCACCGCGATCGCGGCGGCCTGGACGAGGTTGGCCGGAAGCATGACCTTCCGCGCGTCGCAGCCCTCCAAGAAGTGTCCTGCGATCAGGGAAAACAGGAGGTAGGGAAGCATCGTCGCCGTCGCCACCCATCCGACCTGGGCCGGCGTTCCGTGAAGGCTCACGGCAGTGACCAGTGGCAGAGCCATGACCGTGACCTGGCTACCGAAGCTGCTCACGCTCTGTCCCGACCAGTACCAGGCGAAACTCCGGTCCCGTCGGATCAGGGCCAGACTGGGATCCTCCATGACTACTCCTCACAGGCTTAATGGCACTTACCCGTGAGAGCTTGCCGGATAGGAGGCTCACGGGCAAGATGTGCCTAGGCTGTGAGGATGGAGGTGCAGTGAAAGCGCGTTTCAGCCACATCGCCGGAGATCGGGCCCTCGACCTGGTGAACACGGTCGAGTGGCGCCTGTCCGAGACGGAGCGAGAAGAGGACCTCACCGATTACCGTGACATCCTCGACTGGTGCTTGGAGTCAGGCCTGCTCACCACGGGGGAGGCTGCGGGACTCGGCGCAGTGTCCGAGGAAGCGGCAACCACTGAACGCAGCCATGTCCTGGCCCTGCGTGAAGCGCTCTACCAAGCGCTGTTCCAGTCTGATCCTGGCGCACGGCGGGTCATCAACGCGGAACTTCACGAAGCGCTGGCGGCCGCCGACTACGTCCCAGCCAGCGACGGATGGCGCTGGCACGATCACAAGGTCACCGGGGCGACGCCACGTCACCGCATCGCCCGGGCCATCATGTCGCTACTGGCGCGAGACGACTTGGACCGACTCCACCAGTGTGAGGATGCCCAGTGCGGGTGGGTCTTCCTGGATACCTCTCGCGCACACAACCGTCGCTGGTGCGTCACCAAGGACTGCGGAGACCGCAACCGGGCACGGGCCTACTACGCCCGACAGAAGGCAACATCCTGACGCTGCTCACGTCGATCAACGTGTTCGGTCAGTACAGCTAGACATTGGTGAGTTGCTTGGTGGGGGTGTTGGGGAGGAGTTCGGTGAGGCTGGTCTCGCTGATGTAGCGGCGTTCCCCGAAGTGCCATTCCTCGTCTTGCTCTTGCAGGACAGCTCCGATGAGGCGGATGACGCTGGCTTGATCGGGGAAGATCTGTACGACGTCGGCCCTGCGCTTGATCTCCCGGTTGAGACGCTCAATGGGGTTGTTGGACCAGATCTTGGACCAGTGGGTCTTGGGGAAGTCGGCGAACGCTGTGAGGTCAGCTTCGGCATCGTCGAGCATGTCGGCGATGGCGGGGAAGGTGTGACGCAAGCTGTCTGAGACTTGGTGGTAGACGGCAATCACGCCACCTTTGTCGGTCTGGGCGAAGATCGTGGAGATCAACGCGTTGACGGGCTTGGAGCGGGTGGAGCCCAGGCGGGTGGTGACGTCACGGGCGAAGTGGGTCCGGCACCGTTGCCAGGAGGTGTGGGGCAGGACCTCACTGATGGCGTCCTTGAGGCCGCAGTGGGCATCAGAGATGACCAGCTGGACCCCGCGGGGGTCGCTGGGGGTGGGGATGGTGAGGCCCCTGGCGCGTAGGGAGCGCAGGAACTCTTTCCAGAAGCCACCTGACTCGGTGTCGCCGACGTCCATACCCAAGATGGCGCGGTGTCCTTGGGCTGAGACGCCTGTGGCGACCACGACGGCGTTGGAGACGACACGCCCACCCTCACGGGTGTGGACGAAGGTGGCGTCCAAGAACACGTAGGGGTACCACGTGGCGTCCAGGGGACGGGTGAGGAAGGCGTGGACGCTGGTGTCGATGCCGGAGCACACGCGAGAGACCTCGGACTTGGAGATCCCGGACTCGCACCCCAAGGCCTTCACCAGGTGGTCGACCTTGCGAGTGGAGACCCCGTTGATCCAGGCCTGGCACACCACAGACCACAAGGCCTTGTCGACCCGGCGTCTGGGGTGGAGCAGGGAGGGGAAGAAGGACCCCGTGCGCAGCTTGGGGATGGCGACACTGACTTCGCCTGCGGGTGTCTCCACCGTCTTGTCTCGTGTCCCGTTGCGCATGGTCACGCGCGCGTCTGTGTGCTCGTAAGGGGTGGCACCGATGCGGGTGGTGGCCTCAGCGTCGATGAGGTCTTGGAGGGCAGCTTGGAGGATCAGGGGCAACACGTTGACGCCCTGGAAGTCTGGGTCGGACTGAAGCCTCGCAGACAAGCGGGAGAGGGCAGACTGGATGGTGGTCATCGCGGATACCTGGTTTCGTAGTGGTTACTCGGGTCATCCGCGATGGCCGCCCCAGGCCACCACGGACACTTCCCGTTACACAGAGATGATGGATTCGGCTCCGGCGCCGGCGTGACCCGAAATTACACGGACGCCGTTCGCGGCTGTCTTTTTGTGGATCTGTCCGTCGACGCCGGGGTCGCTGCGGGCCGGGCGGGCACA
>JBAQVA010000239.1:0-6502 GCA_049297835.1 Propionibacterium sp. | reverse complement strand
GTGACCTTCTCGGCCGGCCCACCGGTGGCCCGGCGCCGGCGCACCGCCTCGAGCAGGGCGGGTTCGTGGCTGAGCCAGCGGCTCGCGGCGTCGTGGGAGACCGCGTCGACCCAGCCCTCCACCAGCGCAAGCAGGGTCTCCAGACGGCCCAGCACCTCCTCCTGCTCGGGGGTCCGGGTGGGCTTGAAGAGCTTGCCCTGCAGCTGGCGGGAGACCTCCTGCAGCTTCTCGGGGGTGAGCTGGCCCAGCGAGTCCATGTCGATGGCATCGGTCAGCGCGGAGGTGTCGATCGTGATCTCACGGGCGTAGTGCTCGATGAGCGCGAGCAGCTGGGGTGCCAGCCAGGTGACCGAGGCGAACAGCCGCTGACGGGCGGCCTCGCGCACGGTCAGGTACATCAGCGCGTCGTCGTCGGGCACCGCCAGGCCCTTGGTGAAGGCGTCCACATTGGCGGGCAGCAGGACGACGCGCGGGGCGCTGAGCAGTTGGAGGCCCAGCTCGGCGCCGCTGACGACCTCGGCGGCGATCTGCCCGATGGCCTGGGCGAGCTGCACCGAATACATCTGACCGGCGGCGGAGCGCAGCAGCGGCCCGAAGACCCCGCTGATCTGGGCGAGCTCGGGCATCTCGGTGACGGCCTCGCCCCCGAAGGACGAGGCCATGGCGTCGGCTATCGCGCTGACGATGGGATCGACGATGGTCCGCCAGGAGTCCATGGTGTCCTCGACCCACTCGGCCCGGCTCCACGCCTGCGCCGGCCGGGTCAGGGCCGGGAAGCTGGTCACCGGCTCGAGCCAGGTCTCCACCAGACGGTCGGCATCGGCGAGCTCGCGGCGCTGGGTCTGGCTCGGTGTGGGATCGGGGCCCAGCGAGGCCACCACCTGGCGTGCCGCGCGGCGGGTCATGGCCCAGTCGACGCCGCTGGCCGAGTCGGCGTTCGCGCCGGCCTGTTGCACCGCCTGCTGGAACTGGCCCATCAGCGAGGACAGGTCAAGACCCTGCGCCGGCACGCTGAAGCCGAGTTGGCGCAGCAGCTCGCTGAGGGGATCGCGTCCGGGTTCGTCCCCGGGTCGTCTCGTGTTCTCGTCACTCATCGCTGACTCCTCGTTCCCGCGCGTGCGGCGGCGTCACACGCGACCTTTCCCTGTCCATTCAAGCGCACCCGCACAACGGCCCGGACCATCGCCGAGGCGCCACGCCGTCGTGGCTCGGGTAAACTCCCGGGCATGTTCGGGGTACACGTGACTGAGGTGTCCGTCGGCCCCGTGGGGCCATGTCGATGAACCGTCGTTCGGCGACGGCGCTGGCCGCCACCATCTGTGTCGTCGTGCTCCTCGCGGTGATCGTCTTCGTGCCGGTGCCCTTCGTCTCCTGGAGTCCGGGGACGCCGCAGAACGCCCTGGGCACCACGAACGGTGCACCGGTGGTGGCGGTGGACGGCAAGGACGGCGGCCAGGGCAGCGGCCAGTTGCTCATGGTGCCGGTCTCGGTCACGAAGCCCAGCGCCTCGCTCAACTTCCCCCAGGTACTGGCCTCCTATCTCGCGGCGCATCGCGATGTGCTTCCCCGTGACTGGGTGTACCCGGTGGGCCAGTCCGTCGAGGAGCTCGAGCAGAACCGGGTCGCGGGCCTGGACACGGCCAAGCAGAACGCCACCGTTTCGGCGCTGAAGGTGGCCGGGATCGACGTCCGGCAGAATCCGGTCGTCCGGTCGGTCTCCAGCGGGGGCCCGTCCTACCGGGTGCTCAACGTCGGAGACATCATCGAGACGGTCGACGGGACGAGTGTCCAGACCGCTGCCGAGGTCGGCGAGATCATCTCCCGGCTCACGGTGGGCGATGCCGTGCAGTTCACCATCGTGCGTCAGGGCGCCCCGATGGACGTCACCGTCACGACCCAGGCGAGCGCATCGAGCCGCGACGTGCCCCGGGTGGGCATCACCCTCGACCAGGGCTACCGCTATGCACCCCAGCTGACCTTCACCGTCGATCCGGGCGTCCAGGACGAGAGCGCCGGACTCATGCTGGCCCTGGCCGTCTACAGCCGGGCCGGGAACCAGGACCTCACCTCGGGCCGGATCATCGCCGGCACGGGAACCATCGAGTCGACCGGCGCGGTGGGGGTCACCTCGGGCATCGACGAGAAGATGTACGCCGCGGAGCAGCGCGGCGCGAAGGTCTTCCTGGTGCCCGCCTCGAACTGCTCGGAGGCCCGGAGGGTGTCGACCCACATGACGATCGTCAAGGTCAACAAGCTGGACGACGCCGTCTCCAGCCTCCGTTCGCTGAGCACCAATCCGTCCGCACTCGTACCGAGCTGCTGAACCGGCTCGTGAGGAAACACCATGACTTCCCCCTCCCGACACCTGCCGTCCGAGACCGATGAGCCGCTCACCGCGGCGTTGGTGGAGATCGAGCACCACGTCGCCCACGGCGGCTGGGACCAGCCGGCCCGACTCTTCGCGCTGGTGCCCACGGCCGATCTGCTGCTGGCGGAGCCCAGCCTGGCCGGTCAGCTGACCGTCACCGCGGCCGACCAGCTCTCCAGCGTCGAGCAGGAGGACTTCCACGACGGCTCGGACGTCCTCACCGCGCTGGCCACCATCGGCTGGGGAGACGCGGTGACCGGGTGCGCGTTGTGCACCGAGCGGAGCTTCCTCCCCGCCCAGGCCGAGCCCGACATCCCCGAGGACCCCGATCTGGCGGCTGACTACGTGGCCGGTCATCCCCAGCGCGAGGACATCCGCGTCGTCGTGGGTGTGTTGCGCGACGGCACCGGGTACGGTGTGGCACGTCTGGCCAGCTCACCGGAAGAGCTCCTCGCGGGGCCGGATCTCGTTCCCGCGCTGAGCCGGGCGCTGGCCCGCACCTTCATGGCAGGGGAGAGGCAATTGTGAGTCACACCGGTAGTGCTGCGCGTCCCGGACACCCGTCGCGTCACGGCGCGGGCCGTCGGCGCGGTGCGCTCGGGCCCACGCTGGCCATCCTCGTCGCCGTCGTCGTCGTGTGGTGGCTGCTCAGCGAGCTGGTGACCGACTGGCTGTGGTTCAAGAACCTCAACTTCGGCACCGTGTTCACGACGCGCTGGCTGACCGGGGTGATCCTCTTCGCCGGGGGCGCGGTGCTGATGGGCGGCAGCGTCGCGGCGAACATGGTCATCGCCTGGCGCAACCGGCCGGTGCTCGCGAGTTCGATGGACTCCGAGCTCCTCGACCAGTACCGGGGCGCCATGAGCAGGCGGACGAAGACCGTCGTCGCGGTGCCCTCGGCGATCCTCGCGATCATCGCGGGCGCCACCGCGGCCGGCAACGTCGACATCGCGCTCGCGTTCCTGCACCGGACCCCCTTCGGGCAGAAGGACGCCTACTTCGGCATGGATGTCTCCTTCTACGTCTTCACCCTGCCCTTCCTCCAGTTCGTGCTCGCCGCCGCGATGGCGGCGCTCATCCTGGGCACCATCCTCGCGGCTCTGGTCCACTTCATCACCGGCTCCCTGCAGGCGCCGACCATGCGACTGCGTACCGACCTGTTCGAGGCCCGCGGGGGCATCCGCCGGCCCCGGCCGCCCCGGACCAATCCCTTCAGCCCGGCGGCCCAGGTCCATCTCTCCGTGCTGCTGGGACTGATCTTCGTCGTCTACGGTCTGCAGAGGCTGTTGTCGCGCTATGAATTCGCGGTGAGTGACAACGACTCGTTGTTCACCGGCATCGGCTACACCGATGCCCACTCCCGGATCACCGCCAGGCTCATCGTCGCGATCATCTCGTTCATCTGCGCCACGATGTTCTTCGCCAATGCCAGGCTGCGCATGTGGCGGCTGCCCGGGACCGCGATCATCCTGATGCTCGCCTCGAGCCTGATCATCCAGGGTCTCTACCCGGCCTTCGTCCAGCAGCTGAGCGTCAAGCCCAACGAGCCGGACCGCGAGCGCCCCTACATCGCCAACCAGATCGCGGCGACCCGCCAGGCCTATGACATCGACGACGTCTCGGTCAGCGACTACTCCGCGAAGACCACCGTGAGTGCCGGGCAGTTGAAGTCGGACGCCGAGGCGCTGCCCGGCATCAGGCTCATCGACCCGGCGATCGTGGCGCCGACCTTCGAGCAGTTGCAGCAGGTGCGCGGCTACTACTCCTTCCCGCAGGTGCTGGACGTCGACCGCTACACGCTCAACGGGCAGACCACCGACACCATCGTCGCGGCGCGTGAGATCGACATCTCCGGGCTGCCCGACCAGAGCTGGAACAACATCCACACCGTCTACACGCACGGCTTCGGACTGGTGGCGGCCTACGGGAACCGACTGCAGGACAGCGGCGAACCGCAGTGGATCGAGGGGGACATCCCTCCCACCGGCCTGCTCAACGAGCAGGAGCCCCGGCTGTACTTCGGTGAGCAGGAATCCCAGTACGTCGTCGCGGGCAATGTCCAGGGCGCGACCCCGGTCGAGCTGGACACCCCCGGTGGCAGCGACACCGGCGGGGAGCAGCACACCACCTACACCGGCAAGGGCGGCGTGCCGATCGGCAATCTGTTGGTGCGGGCGATGTACGCGACCAAGTTCGCCGACCTCAACCTGCTGCTCTCCGGCCGGGTGAACAAGGCCTCACAGATCCTCTACCAGCGCACCCCCCAGCAGCGGGTCAAGGCCATCGCGCCCTGGCTGACGGTGGACCAGGATCCCTATCCCGCCGTCGTGGACGGCCGCGTCGTGTGGATCGTGGACGGCTACACGACCACCGCCGACTACCCGAACTCCCAGCACGTGAACTACCAGGACACCATCTCCGATTCCGCGAGCGACTGGCGCACCTCCGGGGACACCAAGCAGGTCAACTACATGCGCAACTCCGTCAAGGCGGTCGTCGACGCCTATGACGGCACGGTGAAGCTGTACGACTGGGATCCCAGCGACCCGATCGTGCAGACCTGGTCGAAGGCCTACCCGGGACTGCTGCTGCCCAAGAGCGACATCTCGGCCGATCTGCTCGCGCACCTGCGCTACCCGCAGGACCAGTTCAAGGTGCAGCGGCAGATCCTCGGGCGTTACCACATGACCGATCCGGGAAGCTGGTACAACCAGTCCGACCTGTGGGTGGTGCCCGCCGATCCTCGTGACAAGAGCGGCAAGTCCGAGCCGCCCTACTACCTGTCGATCAAGTGGCCGGGCGACAACAAGGCGGTGTTCAGCCAGACGGCGGTCTTCGTGCCGAACAACCGGGAGAACATGGGCGCCTACATGTCGGTCGTCGCCGACGCCTCCAGCGCCGACTACGGGAAGATCCGCGTCCTGCGGCTGTCGGGTTCCGAGCAGGTGCCCGGCCCCAACCAGACCTACAACGCCATCGTCTCGGACCAGCAGGTGGCCAACAAGCTGCTGCCCTTCGTGGGGCAGAGCGGCAATGCCACCGCGGACGCGCTCTACGGAAACCTGCTGACCCTGCCGATGGGGGACGGCCTGATCTATGTCGAGCCGATCTACACCCAGCGCAAGGACACCTCGAGCGGCGGCTCCTCGGCGGGCAGCTATCCCGTGCTGAGATTCGTCGTGGTCCGCTACGGCACCCACATCGGCATCGGCACCACCCTGCAGGACGCCCTGGACTCCGTCTTCGGCGGTGACTCGGGGGCCGACACCAGCGGTCAGCAGTCGAGCGGCACCAGCCAGTCCGGTTCCTCGACGTCGACCGGGGACGCAGCGGCCAAGCAGGCCCTGACGGACGCCAATGCGGCCTTCACCGCGGCCGATGCTGCGCTCAAGAACGGCGACCTGGCCGGATACCAGGCGCAGCTGGCGATCGCCCAGGCCAAGGTGAACGAGGCGGCCAAGGCCATCGGGGGCTGATCGGGGCGGGCGTTCGGAGGGCGCTCAGAGCACGGGAGTGACCAGCTCGACCTCGAAGCCCTGTGTCTCGACGGCCGGGACCAGCTGTTCCGCGTCGCCGCACAGCGCCATGTGGACTTCGCCGCGGGACACCGGCGCCGAGACGTGAGTGATGAAGGCCGCGCTGGCCTGCTCGGCCGTGGTGGCGGAAATCGCCGCGTGGAAGTCGTCGATCCAGCCGGGTGCCATGTGGTGGGCGGCCAGGACCGCCGCCTGCTCGGAGATCGCATCGGCGGTGTCGTAGCGCAGCGGAGCGATCCCTGACAGGTACCGGACGGCGTCGCCGGTCTCCCGGGCGTCGAGTGGTCTCTGTTCCAGGTCGAGCAGGTCCAGGGCCTCACGGCAGGCCTGCGCGGCGACGGCGGTGCGGAAGCTCGAGTGCACGCTGAAGGTGCCGTTGAAACGGCCGGCGTGAAGACCAGCCTGGACCCCGTAGGTGTATCCGCGATCCTCGCGCAGACTGAGATTGAGCCGGCTGGCGAACAGCCCGCCGACCGCCATCGTGGACACCTGAAGCGCGGCCCACCGGGGATCGCGTCTGCCCGGCACGACGAGGCCCAGCTGGAGGTCCGCGGCGACCGCGCCGGGCCTGTCGACCAGGTGGACGACCGGGCGGGCG
>JBAQVA010000238.1:0-2826 GCA_049297835.1 Propionibacterium sp. | reverse complement strand
GGCCACCGCTGCCCGTTCGGCGGCCGCCTCGCCCTGCTCGCGCACCAGGGCCTCCAGCCCCGATTCCGCGGCGGCCGCGGCATGCCTTCCCTGCGGTGGCTCGCCCTTGAGGGCACGGGTCAGCCGGTCACGCAGCCAGCTGACCTTCTCGTCGATGACCCTGGCGAATTCGCTGGTGCCCACGTAGTCGTGCCAGCGCAGCAGCACCTCGCCGCGCAGCAATGTGCCGTCCGACGACTGGATCCGCACCGCGCGGGCCGCCTCGTCGAAGGATCCGGCGGCGTCGGCGGCGAGCTGGTGGACGACCTCGGACTGGGCGCGCACGGCCTCGGCGACGCCCGGCGCGCGTCTGGTGATCGCGCCGATTGCGCCGTCCAGGGTGCTCAGCACGACCTGCTCACGCCGGCGGTTGTCGGCCGCGAGCGTGGCGAGATAGCTGCGGATCGGCGAGACCGCGGAATCGGGAATCATGCCCTGCTCGTCGGTGATCGTCTCCGGCACCGCGAACAGCGGCGACTCGGCCAGCCCGCGGGCGCTCATCAGCCGGGCGAGGTCGGTGGGCACCTCCTTCATCGCCGCCGGCGGGACGCGGTCGCAGATCACGGCGACAGCGGCTCCCCGGTGCGCCGCGGAGTTCAGGTAGTCCCAGGGCACGGCATCCGCGTAGCGCGCGGCGGAGGTGACGAACAGCCACAGGTCGGCCGCGTCGAGCAGCTGCGCGGCCAGCGCGCGGTTCTCGTCGACCAGCGAGTCGATGTCGGGGGCGTCCAGCAGTGCCAGTCCGGCGGGAAGGTTGGCGTCGGACACCAGCTGGAGGGCATGGGTGCCGGTGGAGACCGCCGTCGTGCGCACCAGGCTGGGCAGGATCCGCTCGGCGTCGAACCAGCGGGCGTCCGCAGGGTTGTGCACGAGCACCGGGCTGCGCGTGGTGGGGCGGATCACCCCGGCCGGGCTGACCTCGCGCCCGAGCAGTGAGTTGACGAGGGTGGACTTCCCGGCGCCGGTGGAGCCGCCCACCACCGCCAGCAGCGGAGCATCAAGATGGGCCAGCCGGGGCAGCACGTAGTCGTCGAGCTGGGCGATGATCGCACCGGCCTCCTGGCGCTGCTCGCTGGCTCCCGGAACGGACAGCGGCAGGTCCACCGCGGACAGGGCCTCGCGCAGTTCGGCCAGCGCCCCGCTGAGTTGCTGTGCGCCCACTGTGCTCGTCCTTCCCGTCGGTACGCCCCCAACTCTCGCACGCCGCAGTGACGCTCCGTGCCAGGCGCAGCCGCGCCCCTGTGGACAGCCCCCTCAGCGGGCGGGCCTCAGCGGGCGGAAGTGGCGACGGGTGCCGGCGAGCCGCTGGGTGGTGCGAAGCTGGGACGACGGGCAGGCCGCAGCACATGCCACCAGCCGACCACCCGCGCACGCAGATTCCGCCAGGTCCAGTTGTCGGGCCTCAGGTGCAGACCGTCGGTCTCGTGCAGTGCGCGGGAGCGCAGTAGGGCGATCTCGGTCAGCAACTCGCGGCCGCGGTAGCTCGCCGCATCGTCGATCGTGCCGCGGGTGACGGCCGCTCTCAGGAAGGCGAGCTCGGTCATGGCGCGCATCATGCGCACCGTCGCCGCGAGCACCTTCGGACCGCGCAAGGCGGCTGCCACCAGCAGCTTCGCCCGCTTGCGGTACCGCGAGTAGACCAGCGGATCGCCGGGGCTGAGCCAGCCGGCCACCACGAAGTCGTCCAGACGGGCACCGATCTGACGCGCCTCGGTGCGCGCGTAGACGAAGAGCCTGATGACCAGGGCGAGGATGATGGCGCCGCCGACGACGAACAGCAGCGCCTCGCTGCCCCCGGCCACCTGCGAGCCGTTGAAGGCCATGTGCGCGGTGGCGGCGAGCAGATAGCCGGCCACCGGCGCGAGCACCCGGACGAACTTGCTGCGGGCCCGCAGCCCCACGGCCATCCCGATCGCGGTGAACGAGGTGAACAGCGGATGGCCCCACCAGGTCTCGAGACCTCGGGAGATGAACAGCTGGTGCAGCGCCTCGTTCGCGTCCACCCCGTAGACCATCGAGCCGTAGAGATAGGTGCGGATGTAGTAGACGATGTCCTCGACCACGGCGAAGCCGATCGCGGACATGCCGGCCAGTGCGACGGACTGCATCGCGCTCACGATCCGGTAGCGCAGCAGGATGGCCAGCAGGAAGAGCACCGTCGCCTTGGCCGCCTCCTCGACGAAGGGGGCGACGTAGATCGCCGCGCGGGCGCTGCCCATCGGATCGGACTCGTCGACGGTGAGACGGCTAGCCACCCAGTCATTGGCATTGGCGGCGAAGTAGACCGCCACCGCTCCGCCCCAGAACAGGCAGACAGCCTTGAGCAGGGTGCTCGTCGGGCGGAGCCGGTCGAGCAGCCAGAAGACCACCACGCCGATGGCGAGCGTCACCAGGGCCAGCCTCGTGCATCGCCACAGGGCCTCGTTGAACTGGCTCACGGTGGGCGCCGAGCGCACCCCGCCGTGCTCCTCGGTGTAGTTGCCGACGGCCTGGGTGATGGTGTGCAGATAGCTCAGGTAGACCCGCCAGAGCAGCACGATGCACAGCGGGAAGAAGGCCACGGTCAGCCAGGTGAGCGGATTGCGGGCAAGTCGTTGCCGGCGGCTCTGGCCCGGCTGGTGTGCGCGGGGAAGGCCGGACAGCCGGCGAGCACGGCTCTCCGGGACGACCACGGCTGACGATGGCTTCGGCACGGCGCCAGACTACCTGGGTCATCTTGGAAGGACCGGGACGAGCGAGGCGGAGCAGGCACCGGCGGCATCCTCGCGTGCGGCCGTCAGGGCCGGC
>JBAQVA010000237.1:0-19515 GCA_049297835.1 Propionibacterium sp. | reverse complement strand
CTCCTGGGCACGTCGTCCCGGCACGGCAGGTGCCCGGACGGGGCCGGCTCCCGCGCTGGCCGCACTGACCGGCCGGCCGGAGCGCGCCACGTATTGTTGTCCCCACACTTCCGACCAAGGATGAGCTCGTGTTCGACACACTTCAGGACCGCCTCGCCGAGACCTTCAAGTCGCTTCGCGGCAAGGGTCGTCTCACCGACGCCGACATCGACGCCACCGCGCGTGAGATCCGCATTGCCCTGCTCGAGGCGGATGTCGCGCTGCCGGTGGTCAAGGAGTTCGTGGCGCGCGTCAAGGAGCGCGCACACGGCGTCCAGCTGTCCAAGGCGCTCAACCCGAGTCAGCAGATCATCAAGATCGTCAACGAGGAGCTCGTCGCGATCCTCGGCGGGGAGACCCGCCAGATCCGGTTCGCCAAGGGCACTGACGTCACCGTCATCCTGCTCGCCGGACTGCAGGGCGCAGGCAAGACCACCCTGGCCGGCAAGCTGGGGCACTGGCTCAAGGAGCAGGGGCACAGCCCGGTGCTCGTCGCGGCCGACCTCCAGCGTCCCAATGCGGTCCAGCAGCTGCAGGTGGTCGGCGAACGTGCGGGGGTGCCCGTCTACGCTCCTGCGCCCGGCAACGGCGTCGGCGATCCCGTGCAGGTCGCCAGGGACTCCCTCGACGAGGCACGCCACAAGCTCTACGACGTGGTCGTGGTCGACACCGCCGGCCGGCTGGGCGTCGACGAGGAGATGATGGCCCAGGCCAGCCGGATCAAGCAGGCGGTCAGCCCGAACGAGACGCTGTTCGTGGTCGACGCGATGATCGGCCAGGACGCGGTGAACACCGCGAAAGCCTTCGAGCAGGGTGTTGGCATCGACGCCGTCGTGCTGTCGAAGCTCGACGGCGATGCCCGCGGCGGCGCGGCGCTGTCGATCGCGCGGGTGATCGACAAGCCCATCATGTTCGCCTCCAACGGCGAGCAGCTCGGCGACTTCGATCTCTTCCATCCCGACCGGATGGCCAGCCGCATCCTGGGCATGGGGGATGTCCTCACGCTCATCGAGCAGGCCGAGAAGACCTTCGACGCGGAACAGTCCCGGGCCAGCGCCGAGAAGCTCATGCGCGGCCACGGCGAGTTCGGGCTGCAGGACTTCCTCGCCCAGCTCAAGCAGATCCGCAAGATGGGGCCGCTGTCCAAGATCTTCGGCATGCTGCCCGGCATGGGCTCCCAGATGAAGGACGCGGTCGAGAGTCTCGACGAGCGCGAGGTGGACCACCTCGAGGCGATCATCCTGTCGATGACCCCGAACGAGCGGGCCGACGTCGCGATCCTCAACGGCTCGCGCCGGGCCCGGATCGCCAGGGGCGCCGGGGTCGAGGTGCACGACGTGAACCAGCTGGTCAACCGCTTCGTCGAGGCACGCAAGATGATGCAGTCGATGAGCGGCATGATGGGCGGCGGACGTGGCGGTGTGCCCGGCATGCCACAGATGCCGGGCATGCCCGGGGCCGTCGGCAGCGCCCACCAGGCGCGGAACAAGAAGAAGGCCAAGAACAAGAAGAGGGGCAAGAACGGCGCTCCGGTGCGCCGCGGCGCCCAGCGCAGCCAGCAGGGCGGCGGCCAGCAGTCCGGCTCGACACAGGCCCTCGGCGGCACGGCCAATCCCTTCGGTGCACAGGGCGGAGCGCTCCCGGGGGCCGGCACGGACTTCGAGCTGCCTCCCGAGCTGCGCAAGATGTTCGACAAGTGAGCACTCGGCGATGAACTCCGGGGCCGGACCCTGGCACATCCGGGGCATCGACGTGGCCGCGCAGCACTCCTGTGATCTGTGGATCCGCGACGGGGTGCTCGTCGAGGGGCCGGTGCCGCAGGCGCAGACCCTGCGCAGCGAGTGCTTCATCCTGCCGGGCTTCGTCGACGCCCACTGCCACATCGGCCTGGGCCCGGGCGGTGCCGTGGACCTGCAGACGGCCCGCGAACAGGCACGCACCGACCGCGACGCCGGGACACTGCTCATCCGCGACGCGGGCTCGCCGATCGACACCCACCTGTTCGACGACGAACCGGACCTTCCCCGGATCATCCGGGCCGGACGCCACATCGCCCGGCCCCGTCGCTATCTGCGCAACTACGCGGTGGAGATCGACCCGGACAGCCTCGTCGACGAGGTGGACCGGCAGGCCCGCCGGGGCGACGGATGGGTGAAGCTGATCGGCGACTGGATCGACCGCGAACAGGGCGATCTCGCGCCGCTGTGGGAGCCCGGGACCGCCCGGCGTGCCATTGACCGGGCGCACGAGCTCGGTGCCCGGGTCACCGCGCACTGCTTCGGCGAGGACTCGGTCGCCCAGCTCGTCGGCGCCGGCATCGACTGCATCGAACACGGCACCGGGATCAGCCCGGAGGTCATCGAGGAGATGGCCCGCCGTCAGGTCGGCCTGGTGCCGACCCTCGTCAACATCGCCAACTTCCCGGCCATCGCGGATGCCGGGGAGGCGCGCTTCCCGCGCTACGCACGCCACATGCGTGAGCTCCACGCGCACCATCTGGAGCGGCTGCGCTCCGCGCGCGAGGCGGGCGTGCCGATCTATGCCGGCACCGATGCCGGCGGCACCGTCCACCACGGCCGGATCGGCGAGGAGATCGTGGCGCTCGGAGAACTCGGAGACGCACGCTTCGCGCTCGGCGCGGGTTCCTGGCGCGCCCGTCGCTGGCTGGGCAGGCCCGGGCTGGAGATCGGCGCGCCGGCCGACCTGCTGGTCTTCGACGCCGATCCGAGCCGGGAACTGGCGGTCTGTCGGCGGCCCGGAATCGTCGTGCTCGGCGGTCGGCCCGTTCCCCGCTGACCCCGGTTTTCCGCTGGGCCGGACAATCTGGCACAATGGACGATGCATCTGTGCCGTGGTGCCCTCTCACGCCGCGCGCACGGAGACAACGGACGGCTTCGACGTGTCCCCACGCGTCGGATGCGCGGCCACCCAACCCGTCCCGGGGCAGTTCCCGGGCATTCCTCACAGGAGAAACCACACATCGTGGCCACCAAGATTCGTCTCAAGAGGTTCGGCAAGATCCGCGAGCCGCACTACCGCGTCGTCGTCATCGATTCGCGTGCCAAGCGTGACGGCCGGGCCATCGAGGTCCTCGGCCAGTACCACCCCAAGAGCGACCCCTCGGTCATCAAGATCGACTCGGAGCGCGCACAGTACTGGCTCGGCGTCGGCGCCCAGCCGACCGAGGCCGTCGTCGCCCTGCTCAAGCGCACGGGTGACTGGCAGACCTTCACCGGCGACGACTCGGTGCCCTCGGGCATCGACGAGCAGCCGGCCAAGGCGGACAAGCTTGCTGCCTTCAATGCCGCTCTCGCAGAGGCCGACGGCGAGCCCACCGCGAACGCGATCAGCTCCAAGAAGGCCAAGGGCACCGATGACGCGCCCGCCGCCGACGCGGCCGAGCCCGCCAGCACCGAGGCCTGAGCGTGCTCGCCGATGCACTGGAGCACCTCGTCCAGGGGATCGTCACGCACCCTGACGACGTCGCGATCCGGGACAAGGAGCTTCGCCGCGGCAGGATGCTCGAGGTCCGCGTGCACCCCGACGACATCGGCAAGGTCATCGGACGTCAGGGGCGCACTGCGACGGCACTGCGCACCGTGATGTCGGCCCTTGCCGGCCACGAGCAGCTGCGGATCGACTTCATCGACGTCGAGCGCCGCGGACCGCGCCGGCACTGAGAGCGTGATGGCCGACACGGTGGAGACCGTCGTCGCCGTCGTGGGCAGGGCCCACGGTGTGCGCGGCGAGGTGAATCTCACGCTGCGCACCGACGAGCCCGACAGGCGCTTCGAGCCCGGCCGGACCCTCCTGGTGGAGGGCTCGCGCCGGGTTCTCACCGTCTCGTCCACGCACTGGTCCGGCGCCCATCTGCAGGTCGTCTTCGCCGAGGTCGGCGACCGCAACGAGGCCGAGGCGCTGCGCGGAGCAGTGCTGGTGGCCCGGGTACCACGGGACGAGAAGCCCGCCCGGGACGACGAGTACTACGACCGCCAGCTCGTGGGCCTCACCGTGCTGGATGCCGGCGGCCAGCGGGTGGGCACCGTGGCAGAGGTCCTGCACATGCCCGCCCAGGACCTGCTGAGCGTGCGCACCGATGCCGGCGAGCGGCTGGTTCCCTTCGTCGCCGAACTGGTGCCGCGGGTCGACACCGCCGACGGTGTCATCCAGCTGGCCGAGGTGCCGGGGCTCGTCGACGACCTCGCGCTCGACGACGGCAGCGGGGGCGGACGGTGACTGGGGATCCGCGCGCACAACCCCTGCTGCGCCTCGACACGATCAGCATCTTCCCCCAGTACTTCGACGTGCTGACTCTGAGTCTCATCGGGAAATCCCTTGTCAACGGCCTGGTGGAGTTGCGCACCCACGACCTGCGCGAGTTCACCCATGACCGCCACCGCACTGTCGACGACACCCCCTATGGTGGCGGCGCCGGGATGGTCATGAAACCCGAGCCCTGGGGTGAGGCACTCGACGCGCTGCTGGCCAGTTATCCGCAGTCCGAGCAGGCTCCGACGCTGATCTTCACCACGCCCTCGGGCGAGCCCTTCACCCAGCGGGTGGCCGTCGAACTGGCCACCCGCCCGACGCTGGCCTTCGCCTGCGGGCGGTACGAGGGCATCGACCAGCGGGTCATGCAGTGGGCGCGACGGCACTTCGAGGTGCGCGAGGTGAGCCTCGGCGACTACGTGCTCAACGGCGGGGAGGTGGCGGCCCTGGCGATGATCGAGGCGGTCGCCCGCCTGGTGCCGGGCGTGATCGGCAATCCGGAGTCACTGGTCGAGGAGTCCTATTCACCGAGCACCGACGGGATGCTGGAGTACCCCGTCTACACCAAGCCGGCGAGCTGGCGGAGCCTCGACGTGCCGCCCGTGCTGCTCTCCGGGGACCACGGTGCGGTCGACCGCTGGCGCGCCGAGCGTTCGCTGGAGACGACCCGGCAGCGCCGTCCCGATCTGCTGGGCGGAAGCGCCGACCGGTCCGCCTGAGACCTCGCCCGGCGGCGTGCCGGGTGAGGTGGGCGTCAGGCCGTGGCGCGACGCGCGAGCCAGCTGGCGCACAGGGCAGGCCATGCGGCCGCCTGGCTGCCCTCGGCCATGCCCAGACCGTGGCGCCCGTGCTCGAAGACGTGCATTTCCACCGGGACTCCGGCGGCGCGGCAGGCGGACGTGTAACGCAGGGAGTTCGCGAGCGGCACGCTCGGGTCGTCGGCCGTGTGCCACAGGAAGCTCGGCGGGGTCCGCGGGCCGACCACGCTGTCGACGCTGAAGTGCGCCCGCGTCCGCGCATCGGCACCGGGACCCAGCAGCGAGGCCGTCGAACCGGGATGACCCTGCTCGTCCATGGCGATCACCGGGTAGCACAACACCGCGAACTCGGGTGGGACGGACGCCGACCCGTAGGCGAGGGGGTGGCAGCACATGGCGGCCAGATGCCCGCCGGCGGAGAAGCCGAGGACGCCGGCCCTGCGTCCCTGCCAGGACGGATCGGCGCGCAACTCCTCGAGCGCCTGCAGCGCACAGGCCAGTGCGGCCGGATGGCGGCATGAGACCGGGTAGCTCACGACCGCTGCCGAGACCCCGATCGAGGCCAGCCAGCGGGCCACCGGCTCACCCTCGTGGTCGGCGATCATCTCGTAGCCACCGCCCGGGAGCACCATCACCGCCAGGCCGAGGTCCGTTGTGGGTTCGGGTTCGGCGCGAAAGACGATTCCGGGCTCTGGCACAGGCGCACGCTAGCAGCGGACCGTCGCGGGGTGACCAGCAGGTGAGAAGCACACAGCGATGATGAGAACTATCGCGAGGCGGTGTCTCCAACGTGGAGGCCGTGATCTAGGGTGTTGCCGTGGCAACTCTAACTACTCTCTCCGCGGACACGACTCCGCAGAGCAGGGCGCTTCGGTCGTCGGTGACCAAGAAGTTTGCGATGTCGATCACCGGTCTCGTTCTTGTCGCCTTCCTGCTCATGCACATGTTCGGCAACCTGAAGCTGCTCATCAGCGGCGCAGACTTTGACGCCTACGCCCATGCTCTGAGGCACCTTCTCGAGCCGGTCCTTCCTCCGTACTTCTTCCTCACCGTCTTCCGCCTGGTCATCGCGGCCTGCGTGCTCGTCCATGTGATCATGGCCCTGCACCTGGCCATCCGTGACACGGTGAAGCACGCGCACTCAGCCGGGCTGGGGGTGCGTCGATACACGATGAGGCGCTATCTGGAGGGCAGCTTCGCGGCGCGGACGATGATCTGGACAGGTGTGATCGTCCTGCTGTTCATCCCCTTCCACCTGTTCATGTTCACCGACCAGATCATCAAGGTCGGTTACTCGGATCCCGCGACGCCCTCGCACCTGCGTGTGGTCTACGCCTTCCAGAACTGGGGCATCTACGCCATCTACTTCATTGCGATGGCTGCCGTCGCAGTGCACGTGTGGCACGGCTTCTACTCGGCCTTCTGCACCCTGGGCTGGCGTGTCGGTCACTCCTCGACCGTTGTCATCAAGGCATGCGCGTCAATCGTCGCGTTCCTCGTCTTCGCCGGCTTCATGCTGGTTCCGACCCTCATCGCGTTTGGAGTGATCACTTCGTGACCGAGAACATTTCGCCCGCCACCGCACAGAGCCAGGTGCCGTCCGGTGACGCGCAATACTACGAACTCGGTGCTGAGATCCACGACACCAAGGCGAACACCGATCTGCCGATCGAGAAGGTCTGGCCCGACCGCCAGTTCCACGCGAAGCTCGTGAACCCGGCGAACCGCCGCAAGATGACGGTCATCGTCGTCGGCACCGGTCTTGCGGGTGGCGCAGCCGCCGCATCCCTGGGCGAGGCCGGTTACAAGGTCCTCAACTTCTGCTACCAGGACAGCGCCCGGCGCGCCCACTCGATCGCCGCCCAGGGCGGAATCAATGCCGCGAAGAACTACAAGAACGACAACGATTCGGTCTACCGGCTGTTCTACGACACGGTCAAGGGCGGTGACTACCGCGCCCGGGAGACCAACGTCTACCGTCTCGCAGAGGTCAGCGCGAACATCATCGACCAGTGTGTCGCCCAGGGCGTCCCGTTCGCACGCGAGTACGGCGGCCTGCTCGACAACCGTTCATTCGGTGGCGTCCAGGTCGAGCGCACCTTCTACGCGAGGGGCCAGACCGGTCAGCAGCTGCTCATCGGCGCCTACCAGGCGCTCTCGCGTCAGGTCGCCGCGGGCACCGTGGAGTTGCACACCCGCCACGAGATGATGGAGCTCATCGTCACGGGCGGTCACGCCCGCGGCATCGTCACCCGGGACATGGTCAGCGGCAAGATCGAGAGCTGGACGGCTGACGCCGTCGTGCTCGCGACCGGCGGCTACGGCAATGTCTTCTTCCTCTCGACCAATGCCATGGGCTGCAACACGACGGCCACCTGGCGGGCCTACCGCAAGGGTGCCTACTTCGCGAATCCCTGTTACACGCAGATTCACCCCACGTGTATCCCCGTGCACGGCGACAACCAGTCCAAGCTCACCCTGATGAGCGAGTCGCTGCGTAACGACGGCCGCATCTGGGTGCCGAAGAAGGCAGAGGACTGCGCGAAGGATCCTCGCAAGATTCCCGAGGAGGATCGCGACTACTACCTGGAGCGGATCTACCCCTCGTTCGGCAATCTGGTGCCTCGCGACATCGCCTCGCGCCAGGCGAAGAACATGTGCGACGAGGGCCGCGGCGTCGGCCCGGAGGTCAAGGAGATCGGCGCCGACGGCGTCGAGCGCCTGGTGCGTCGTGGTGTCTACCTCGACTTCTCCGAGGCCATCTCCCGGCTCGGCAAGGACGGGGTCTCCGCGAAGTACGGAAACCTCTTCGACATGTACAAGCAGATCACCGCTGACGATCCCTACGAGGTTCCGATGCGGATCTACCCGGCTGTGCACTACACGATGGGCGGACTGTGGGTCGACTACGACCTGCAGAGCTCCATTCCCGGTCTGTTCGTGGCCGGCGAGGCGAACTTCTCCGACCACGGTGCGAACCGGCTGGGTGCCTCGGCGCTCATGCAGGGACTGGCGGACGGCTACTTCGTGCTGCCGAACACCGTCAACTCCTATCTGGCCGACAACCACCCCGGACGCCTGCCCGACAACGATCCCGCGGTGTCCGCGGCCGTCGACGAGGTCAAGGATCGCGTCACGACCCTGCTGGGGATCCACGGCGATCGTTCGGTCGACTCCTTCCACAAGGAGCTGGGCCACATCATGTGGGAGTACTGCGGTATGGCCCGTAGTGAAGAGGGCCTCAAGACCGCGATCGGCAAGATCCGTGAGCTGCGCAAGGAGTTCTGGAAGAACGTCAAGGTCACCGGCGTGAACGAAGATCTCAACCAGACCCTCGAGCGCGCTGGCCGGGTCGCCGACTTCTTCGAACTCGGCGAGCTCATGTGCGTCGACGCGCTGCACCGTCGCGAGAGCTGTGGCGGTCACTTCCGTGTCGAGCACCAGACTCCCGAGGGCGAGGCGCTGCGTCATGACGACCGGTACCTCTACGTCGGGGCCTGGGAGTTCAAGGGTGATGGTGCGAAGCCTGAGCTTCACAAGGAACCCTTGGTCTACAAGGCAATCGAACTCAAGCAACGGAGTTACAAGTGAAGCTGACACTGAACATCTGGCGCCAGGCGAACTCTGAGTCCACCGGCGCGACGAAGACCTACCAGATCGACGGCATCAGCCCCGACATGTCCTTCCTCGAGATGCTCGACCAGCTGAACGAGGACCTCACCGAGAAGGGCGAGGAGCCGGTGGCCTTCGACTCCGACTGTCGCGAGGGCATCTGCGGCATGTGCGGCGTCGTCATCAACGGCACGGCCCACGGCCGCGGCGTCTCACCGGTGCGCACCACCACCTGCCAGTTGCACATGCGCTGGTTCAAGGATGGCGACACGATCACCATCGAGCCTTGGAAGGCCGGCGCATTCCCGGTCATCAAGGACCTCGTGGTGGACCGCTCCCCGCTCGACCACATCATCGAGGCCGGCGGTTTCATCTCGGTGAACACCGGTGCTGCCCCCGACGCCCACGCGGCGCCGATCTCGAAGTTCAAGGCCGACCGTGCCTTCGACGCGGCGACCTGCATCGGCTGCGGCGCATGCGTGGCAGCGTGCCCGAACGGCTCGGCGATGTTGTTCACGTCGGCGAAGATCTCGCACCTGGCGAACCTCCCGCAGGGCCAGCCGGAGCGCAAGCTGCGCGTGAAGAACATGCTCGGTCAGCACGATGCCGAGGGCTTCGGGCACTGCACCAACATCGGTGAGTGCGCGGCGGTCTGCCCCAAGGGCATCTCGCTGGACAGCATCACCCAGCTGAACCGCGACCTCATCGCGTCGCTGTTCAGCGGTGTTGGCAAGGCCCAGTGACGATCAGCCAGTGCTGAACGGGAGCGGTGGTCCTTCGGGGCCACCGCTCCCGTCGTCTGTGCCGGGCCCACCCGTCGGGCCGGACGGGTCCCTGACGCGTGCTGCCCGATTGGTGTGCGCCGATGACGTGTGCAAGAATGGTTGGTCGTTGCGGTTCATGGCTCCTGCCACGGGGGGACTGTCCGGAACCCAGCACCAATCCTGACTGACCAACGGGTGACCTGTGGCACCGGCGAGGAATCAACATGACGAACAGCCTCATCACTGCGCTCGACAAGGAGTCGCTGCGCGATGACATTCCCGAGTTCCGCGTGGGCGACTCGGTCCGCGTGCACGTGAAGGTCGTCGAGGGCAGCAAGTCCCGTATCCAGGTCTTCGCAGGCGTTGTCATCTCCCTCGACGGATCAGGAATCCAGGAGACCTTCACGGCCCGCAAGGTCTCCTACGGCTGCGGCGTGGAGCGCACCTTCCCGCTGCACAGCCCGATCATCGATCACATCGAGGTGGAGCGTCGCGGCGATGTCCGGCGCGCAAAGCTCTACTACCTGCGCGGTCTGCGCGGCAAGGCCGCGAAGATCAAGGAGAAGCGCGAGAACGCGTGAGCCAGCCGGCAGGGGGGCCGGACAGGGGCCCGGAGCCTGACGGCTCGTCGACAGAACCGAAGAAGGCCCCGCGCAAGCAGGGCTTCTTCGGTTTTCTCGGCGAGTTCGCGCTCATCGTCGTCATCGCGCTGGTGATTTCGGCGCTGATCCGCAGCTTCCTCGTGCAGCTGTTCATCATCCCTTCTGCCTCCATGGAGCAGACCCTGGAGATCGGCGACCGGGTGGTCGTGATGAAGACGGTGTCCTTCCACCGAGGTGACGTCGTGGTCTTCAAGGATCCCGACAACTGGCTGGACAGCACGACCACCTCACCGGGCCCGGTCCGTCAGGCACTTGAGTTCCTCGGCGTCGCACCGGCCTCGTCCACCGACCATCTCGTCAAGCGGGTGATCGGCATGCCCGGTGACCACGTGCGCTGTTGCAGCGCCCAGGGGCAGGTCGAGGTGAACGGCAAGGCGCTGGACGAGAGCTCGTACCTGTACTCCACGAACGGTGTCCAGGTCCGGCCGAGCGACATCACCTTCGACGTGGTGGTGCCGGCCGGGAATGTCTTCGTGCTCGGCGACAACCGCAGTGATTCCCGGGACTCGCGCTACCACCTGTGCGATGCGGTCGGCGCCGACCAGACGCCGGGGCAGGGGGCCTTCGTGCCGGAGTCCGATGTCACCGGACCTGTGGTGGCCATCGCGATGCCCTTCGACCGGATGAGCCGCTTCGCGATCCCCTCCACCTTCTCGTCGATCCCGGCCGCGGCCGCGGCGCCTGCGAAGGCTGTCATCAACGAGAAGCCCTGCTGACCTGCATCCATGAGCGGTGCAGTCCTCGTTCCCCGCTATGAGACGGCCCTCCGGCGTGCCGGACTGGGTCCGGTCGCCGGGGCGGACGAGGCCGGACGTGGCGCATGTGCGGGCCCGCTGGTGGCTGCCGCAGTGATCCTCGACGAGCGTCCCGGGCGACGCATCGAGGGTCTGCGCGACTCCAAGCTGCTGACCCCGGCGGCCCGTGAGCGTCTCTACTCACTGATCACCGAGCGTGCCCTGGCCTGGGCCTGCGTGAGCGTCGAGGCATCGGAGTGCGACCGGCTCGGGATGCAGGAAGCGGATCTCCAGGGATTGCGCCGGGCGCTGTGCCGGCTGGACACGGCCCCCGGATTCGTCATCACGGACGGCTTCGCGGTGGCCGGGCTCACCACCCCCGCGCTGGGCATGTGGAAGGCGGATCGGGTGTGTGCCAGCGTTGCCGCCGCATCCATCGTCGCCAAGGTCACCAGGGACCGGATCATGGTGGCCGCCGACGCCCTCTTCCCCGGTTACGGCTTCGCCGTGCACAAGGGCTATGTGACCGCCCTGCACCAGCGCCGGCTCGACTCCCTGGGCCCCTGCGCGCTGCACCGACGCAGCTACGCGAACGTCAGGAGAGCGGCTAGGCTGGTCGAACCATGAGCAGCGCCGATGATCTGGATGCCTACGAGAGCAAGCTCGAGCTTGATCTGTACCGCGAGTACAAGGACGTCGTCAACATCTTCAAGTACGCGGTGGAGACGGAGCGGCGCTTCTACCTCTGCAATGCGGTCGACCTCAAGGTGCGCACGGAGGGCGGCGACGTCTACTACGAGGTCTCGATGGGCGACGCCTGGGTGTGGGACATGTACCGGCCGACCCGATTCGTGAAGTCCGCCAAGGTGCTCACCTTCCGCGACGTCTCCATCGAGGAGATCCAGCACAGCGATCTCGAGGTTCCCGACAGCGACTGATCCCGGTCCGGGCGCACCGGGCCCTCGGCGCGAGGACGCACTCGCGCGAGCATGACGGGGCGGCGCTGTCCAGCCCTGTGGACGACGGGTGGGACCCGGATGTCGGGCTGTGGACGAACCGCCAACGAGGACCTCGGCCACACACACTCCAGGGTGGAGGTGGTGGTCATGACCATCGAGAGCACTGTCGTCACCGGGCGGCTCGGCGAGGACGCCGCAGCCGACTACCTGCGGGGACTCGGCTGGCGGATTCTCGAGAGAAATTGGCGCTGCCGCGCCGGGGAACTCGACATCATCGCTGTCGAGTCGGTGCCAGGAGCCCCGGACGTGGTGGTCTTCGTCGAGGTGAAGCTGCGCCGTGGCGTCGGCTACGGAGATCCCCTGGAGGCCATCACCACGACGAAGCTGGCCCATCTGCGCCGATGCGTCGCCGCCTGGCTCAGCAACAACGGGCCCGTCGCGAAGGTGCGCATCGACGCCATCGGCATCACCAAGCTGCCCGGCGAGGCACCGGTCATGCGCCACCTGCGAGAGCTGTCATGACCACGGGCTCGGCCTGGTCGGTCGCGCTGGTGGGGGTGCAGGGCACCCCGGTCGAGGTGGAGGCGGCGCAGGGAGCCGGGTTGCCCCGCACGGTGCTCGTCGGTCTTCCGGACACGGCCCTGTACGAGGCCAGGGACCGTTGTCGCGCGGCGGTCTGCGGTGCCGGCATGAAGTGGCCGGACACCCTGGTCACCATCAACCTCACACCGGCCAATCTGCCCAAGGCCGGCAGCCACTACGATCTCGCGATCGTGGCTGCGGTGCTGGTCAGCGCCACGATCGTGCCGGCGGCCATCGCGGCCCGTACCGTCCTGCTAGGCGAGCTCGGGCTCGACGGGCGGGTCCGCTCGGTGCGGGGAATCCTGCCGGCGCTGCTCGCCGCCCGCAGCGCCGGTTTCGAGACGGCCGTCGTCCCTGCCGGGCAGGTGGGCGAGGCGGATCTCGTGGACGGCCTGACGGTCTGGGGGGTGGCCGACCTGGCCGAGCTGGTGGAGGTGCTGCACGGGCGGCCCGTGCTGCGATCAGCCCCCGGGCCGAGGGAGGATCCCCCTGCGGAGGTGCCCGCGCCCGACCTCTGCGAGGTCGCTGGCCAGGACGAGGGCCGGTGGGCGCTCGAGGTCGCCGCAGCCGGGGCGCACCACCTGTTCATGCACGGGCCACCGGGAACCGGCAAGACCATGCTCGCCCAGCGACTGCCGGGCCTGCTGCCCGATCTCGACGACGAACGCGCGCTCGAAGTCTCGGCGGTGCACTCGCTGGCCGGCCTCGACCTGGCCGGAGGTCTGGTGCGCCGCCCGCCGTACGCGGATCCCCACCACAACGCCACGGTTGCCGCCATGGTGGGCGGTGGCTCCAGGGTGGCCAGACCCGGTGCGATCTCGCTTGCCCACCGCGGAGTTCTCTTCCTCGATGAGGCGGCAGAATTCTCTCCACGGGTGCTGGAGGCCCTGCGCACCCCCCTGGAGTCGGGCTGGGTCACCATCGCCCGTAGCGGCGCCACGGTGCGCTATCCCGCCCGCTTCCAGCTCGTGCTGGCGGCCAATCCCTGCCCCTGCGGGCACTACGGGGTCGCTGGTTCCAGATGCCGGTGCACGCCCACGGTGGTACGGCGCTATGCCCAGCGGCTCTCCGGGCCGATCCTCGACCGGATCGACATCCACGTCCATCTCAACCAGGCGGGGGCGATCGGGCTGGGGGCGGCCGCCTCGCGCAGCGCCGAGGCCTCCTGCGTGGTGCGGCAGCGGGTCTGCCAGGCCCGTGACAGGCAGCTCCGCCGGCTCCGTGACACCCCGTGGTGCACCAACGCGGAGGTCCCGGGAACACAGCTGCGACGTGAGCTCCCCGCGCCCCGGGATGTCGAGCTCCTCGATGCGGCCCTCGACCGTGGCCTGCTGAGCACCCGGGGCGTCGACAAGGTCCTGCGCATCGCCTGGTCGCTCGCGGATCTGGCGGGGCGGGACAGGATCAGCGGCGATGACCTCGCCGCGGCGATGGGTCTTCGGCGTGCCGACTGGATGAGCGGAGCCGCCTGATGTCCGGATGGTCGGGCGAACGCCTGGCGCGGGCCGCGCTCACCCAGATCTGTGAACCCGCGCGCCCCGGCCTGTTCCAGCTGGTGCAGGAGCAGGGCGCCGAGCAGGTGTACCAGAGCCTGCGCTCACTCGACGACGGCAGCGCCTGGGCCCGCCGGGCCACGGCGCTGGATCCGGCACAGCTGGTCCGCGCGGCCGACCAGCTGGGTCTGAGGCTGCTCATCCCTGGCGACGAGGAGTGGCCGGGGCAGCTGGCGGACCTGGACCACGTCACACCGCTGGGGGAGATGGCCGGATCGGCCATCTCGTTGTGGGCGCGGGGGCCGGCGCACCTCGGGCAACTGTGCGCGGCCTCGCACCCGCCGGTTGCCATCGTCGGTGCGCGCAGCTCCACCCGCTACGGCGACACCGTCGCCAGCGAGCTCGCCTCGGCTGTCGGGCACGAGTTCCCGGTGGTGAGTGGTGGTGCCTACGGGATCGACGTGGCGGCCCACCGCGGTGCGCTGGCCGCCGGTGGGGTGACGGTCGCCGTGATGGCGGGCGGGCTGGACGCCTGGTATCCGCGCGGGAACGGACCGGTTCTCGACCAGATCGCCTGCACGGGCCTGGTCATCAGCGAACTGGCACCCGGGATCCGGCCCACCAGGGCAGGTTTCCTGGCCCGCAACCGGCTGATCGCCGCGCTCGGCGCCGGCAGCGTCATCGTCGAGGCGGCGCTGCGTTCCGGGGCTCTCAACACGGCGCACTGGACGACTGCCCTGTCCCGGGTGCTGATGGCCGTGCCGGGCCCGGTCAGCTCCTCCCTGAGCGAGACCCCGCATCGCCTCATCCGGGACGCGGAGGCGGTTCTGGTGACCGGGGCCGACGACGTCCGCGCGCTGCTCACGCCGGTGGGCGAGCAGGACGAGCTGCCGATGGTGGGCAGGGCACGCGAGTTCGACGATCTGGACCCGGCCCTGCTGGCGGTGCGGGAAGCGTTGCCGGCCAGGGGAGACGCGGAGATCGGACAGATCTCCATGGACTCGGCGACGAGCGTGTCAGGGTGCCAGGCGGCACTGGTGCGGCTGGAGCTGCTCGGCCTGGTCGAGCAGTCCGCGCCGGGCCGCTGGCGGCTTGCCCGGCGCTCGGCGCGGAGCGCGCCAGGGCCTGAGCGGTGAACCTGGGCCGCCGGGTCCGTCCGTGGACGCAGCAGGTGGCTGTCGTGCGCGTTGCGTAGTGTCGGGGAAGCCCCGTCGCGCTCTCGGACGGGCCTCGGCACACCGCCGAGCGGCCCCGACACACAGTCCGTCGGGGCCGATGACGCTGACGAAGGGATCACGGTGAGCGAGAACGCGGGGAAGCAGTCCGGCGAGGACAAGGTCAGGGGAGTGCAGGCGCTCGGCGACGAGGTGCCCTCCAGTGTCCCGAGCCGGTGGTACAACCTCAACGCCGACTTCCCCGAGCCGGTGCCGCCGGCCCTCAACCCTGCCACCGACCAGCCCCTGGAGCCCTCCGACCTGAGCCCGCTGTTCCCGATGGGGCTGATCGCCCAGGAGGCGAGCACCGAGCGTTACATCGACATTCCACAGGCCGTCCGGGAGGTCTACGCGCTCTGGCGCCCGAGCCCGCTGCGTCGCGCGCTGAGGCTGGAGCGCACCCTCGGCACCAAGGCCAGGATCTACTACAAGTACGAGGGCGTCAGCCCGACGGGCTCCCACAAGCCGAACACCGCGGTGCCGCAGGCCTACTACAACAAGATGGAGGGCATCGAGCGGCTCACCACCGAGACCGGTGCCGGGCAGTGGGGCGCCTCGCTCGCCTTCGCCTGTGCGCTGTTCGGGATGCACTCGGAGACCTGGCAGGTCCGCGCCTCCTACGACGAAAAGCCCTACCGCCGCTACCAGATGCAGGTCTACGGCTCGAGCTGTCATCCCTCTCCCTCCGAACTCACGAAGGCCGGGCGCGAGCTGCTCGCCAGACTTCCCGGCACGACCGGCTCGCTCGGGATGGCGATCAGCGAGGCCGTCGAGGTGGCGGCCGGTGATCCTCGCACCCACTACGCCCTCGGCAGCGTCCTCAACCACGTGATGATCCACCAGAGCGTCATCGGGCTCGAGCTGCTCGACCAGCTCGCGCAGTTCGGCGAGGCCCAGGCGGACACGGTCTTCGGCTGCGCCGGCGGCGGCTCGAACCTGGCCGGGCTCACCTTCCCGCTGATCGGCAGGAACCTGCGCGAGGGCACCACCACCCGCTTCGTCGCCTGCGAGCCTGCGGCCTGCCCGTCCATCACGCAGGGGGAGTACCGATACGACTTCGGCGACGTGGCCGGTCTGACCCCCAAGCTCATGATGTACACGCTGGGCACCGACTTCGTCCCACCGGCGATCCATGCCGGCGGCCTGCGCTACCACGGCATGAGCCCGATGGTCTCCCATGCCGTCCATCTCGGTCTGATGGACGCGGTGGCCATCGAGCAGGATCACTCCTTCCGCGCCGGAGTCACCTTCGCCAGGGCGGAGGGGATCATTCCTGCGCCCGAGTCGACCCACGCCATTGCGGCTGCGCTGGACCACGTGACGACGTCGGCGAAGCCGGGGGAGGTCGTCGTGATCGGCGTCTCCGGCAACGGAGTGCTGGACCTGCCCGCCTATGCCGGAAGGAACTGACCATGACAGACGATGACAGGGCAGCAACGCCGAACCGCTGGGTCGTCGCGCTGCCGGTGACCCCCGAGGAGCTCGTCGACCCGAGATTCGGCCGCGCCAGTGACGTGGCCATCGCCGTCGTGGAGGACGACCGGGTGGTGGACTGGCGGGTCGAGCACGTCTCCTGGGACGTCCTGCACGACCAGTCCGAACACGGTCAGCACCACGCGCGCGTCGTGCGCTTCATGGTGGCGAACAAGGTCACCGTCGTCGCGGCCAGCGAGATGGGCGGCGGAATGGTGCACACCCTCGGCAAGCTCGGACCGCAGATCGTGCTCGGGGTGCCGGCCTCGATGCCCGGCCGTGACGCCGTGGTGGCCGTCGTCCAGCACATCGAGAACGGCGGGTGAGCACTCAGGCGGTGATCGTCCCGGTCACCAGCAGGACGATGATCAGGGCGCCCAGGGCGACCCGGTAGATGATGAATCCGGTGAAGGAATTCTTCGAGACGAAGCGCAGCAGCCAGGCGATGGACGCGTAGGCCACCACCAGGGAGACCACGGTGCCGACGATGGTGGCGGTCCAGCCGACGGTGCTCGACACGGCACTCGCCTGGCTGACCGCCTCAAGACCACCGGCTGCGACCAGCGCCGGAATGCCCAGGAAGAAGCTCAGCCGGGTCGCGGAGACCCGGTCCAGGCCCCGGAACATGCCGGCAGAGATCGTGGCGCCGGAGCGCGAGATGCCCGGGAAGAGCGGCGAGAGGGCCTGGAAGAGACCGATGAACAGGCCGTCGCGCCAGGTGACGTCCTCGATCGAGCGGCTGAGATTGTCCAGCCGGTCGGCAACCGCCATGACGATGCTCCAGAGGATCAGCGCGCCGGCGACAACCCACATCGAGCGGAGCGTCGTCTCGATGGCGTCCTTGAAGAGCAGGCCCACCACGGCCACCGGGATCGAGCCGAGGATCACTGCCCAACCCATCCGGTAGTTCGGATCGGTCCGCCGCTTCGGATCGGCAATTCCGCGGAACCATGCGGCGACGATGGCGACGATGTCCTTCCAGAAGTAGACGATCGCGGCGATGATGGCGCCCACCTGGATGATGGCGGTGAAAGCCGTCATCCCGGCGGAGTCGATCTGGTAGCCAAGGAGCTTCTCGACCAAGGTGAGATGGCCGGTGCTGGACACCGGAAGGAACTCGGTGATTCCCTCGACGATGCCCAGCAGGATGGCGTGGAGCAGATTCATGCGGGACCTTTGCTTCGCAGGCGACGCCTCGCGGCGCTGACAGCGACCAAGGCTAGACCAACGCCGGTGCCGTGCCAGCTGTGTGCGGGGACGCGGAGTGTTCGTGCGAGCGTGACCGGCGACGAGCCGCGAGCCCGGGCACGGGGATCGGCCGGGACGCAGAAAAATCGCCTCCGACCATGCCTTTAGGCCTGGTCGGAGGCGATTCACAGGGTGTCCGAGAGAGGACTTGAACATCTGCCTAAATCGAGTCTGACAAGGCAATATAGGTCCCTCAAATGCCATACGTGGCAGATACGTGGCAGGCGACTGCCCATGTTTGCGGTCAAATCGGGTACGATTGACCTATGCAGCACCTTGACACCGTGGCCGTCGTGTGCAATTCGCGAGCAGGTCGGCATGGACGATTGGGCCCCTCGACAGTGGACAAGTTCACCCTCGACCCCGAGGGGAACTGGCTTGTGCAGGCACGCGGCTCGCGTGCTGTTCGCAACCGAAAGGCCGATCCGCGCCCACGCCGCCCTGCTTGGGATGAGATGACGTTCGAAGACAAACTCGCATGGGCATCCAGCGCCGTTTCCGCAGATGCTCGCACCGCCCCGAGGGCCGTCGTGTACCCGACCCATGAGCGGAGCGGGACGCCCATCCACCGGCAGGCGGCGAGCCAAGTAGTGCGCCCCATATTCGAGTTCCGCTGCCCGCTGTGCCACGAGCACACGACAATCACCGATGATCGGCTCTGGCGCATCCTCGACGCGGCGCGGGTGGCAGGGATGGCCAGTATCTCGCTTGACACGCTGGCGCGTATGCGCATATGATGGCAATGCCCAGGTTAGAAGCTGGGCTGTAGCACGAGACGGGCTCCGACCCCGCCCCGTCACCTGACTCGGTGACGCGTTCCCTGGCACCACCTAAGACGTGGTGCGAGTTGCCATGCCATGGAGGCATCGTGGGAACCGTCACCATTCCATCTACTCGCGCCTGGTTGTCCCGGCGCGAGGCCGCCGACCTGCTCGGTTTCAGTGTTGACTCAATTGATCGCCGTATTGCAGCCGGCCTACTGCCCGCCTACCGATCCGGCCCCAAGACCATCCGGGTCCGCCGCGAGGACGTCGAGCATCTGCTTGTCCGCATTCCAGTGGGCGGTGCCGCGTGAACGGCAGGCGCCCAGTGGGCGCCGTCCTCACCGGTAGCGAGCCGGCCAAGATCGCAGAAGGACCGAGAGAACTCCGCCCCGCAGAACGTGCCGTGTACGACAGCCTCAAGGAGGCAGGCGGGTACGCATCGCCGGCCAAGATTCGCCGCACATTCAAGCGGCTGGGGATCGACCGCGACCGGCTCGAAATCCACGACCTGGCGCGCGTCCTCTGCTACGCCGACCCAACTGGAGAACGCGCTGTTTGCCGCGTGCTGGCGGGTGAGCGCAATGTCTGAGGCATGGAAAGGCCGCCCCGGCACCGCAACCGAGACGGACCCCACAACCACCTTCACCGCCTCCATTGTACCCCCCGAGGGTATTGATCCGTGGCTGGACATGTTCGTCCGCCGGGTGATCGCCGATGCCCTGAATGAGGCATCCGCCCGCTACTGGGAGCACCGCGCGGAGGTGCTGGCAGATGCCGCTCCGAAGCCTGGCGAGTTCCATGGGCAGGCCACCGCTGAGGAGCTGTCCGCTGCCTGGCGCCGTTGCCATCGTGATGCCGCTCGCTGCCGCCAGCACGCCGGCCTGCTGCGTGACCACTCGGTGAGCGCTGCCCGGGACGACTGGGCTGCCTGCCTTGATCGGGAG
>JBAQVA010000236.1:0-27637 GCA_049297835.1 Propionibacterium sp. | reverse complement strand
AACCACAACCACAAAACTGCCTGACCAACAATACCAGAAACAACCACCCGAATCAAAACCGGACTTCAATTCCCAGCAACCCCCAGACCCCGAAAAAACAAAAAGCCAGAATCCATCAGATCATGTTGAGTTGTCAGCACCGCTCTGCAGCAGCTTGATCGAGTTTAGAGAACCGATTGACTTTCGTCAAGTCGAGATCTCCATCCATTTCACTGACCTCACCGGCGCTCCCCCGGAACTGCATTCCGAAGAAATACCGGCTCGTCCAGACCGATCTGAAACGAATGACTCCCTGGCCCGGCCTCACCTCTGCACCGGCCTTTCGGCCACTGTTTCAGCTCGTCCGTCCCGCTCAGGGGGCGAGAGAAAACACTACACGTCCTGCCCGCTCTGCGCAAGTCAGGCGTTCCGCCGATCGCGACGGCACGCCCGCCCCTGCTGACGTGCGGGTCAGCGGGGAACGATCACCCCGCCGACGGTGCGCTTGCCCCGTCTCAACACCGCGTAACGCCCGGCAAGCAGGTCCCCGTCCCCGAGCGTCGCGTCGACATCGGTGATCTTCGTGTTGTTGAGGTAGGCCCCGCCCTCCTCGATCGCCCTGCGGGCCGCCGACTTGCTGGCCACCACGCCGCTGGCCACCAGCGCCGTCACCAGACCCGGCCCGTGGCCGTCCATCGGGGTCACCTCTGCGGCATTCACCTCATGCATGACGGCGGCAAGGGTCGCCTCGTCGAGGCTGCCCAGCTCTCCCCTGCCGAACAGGGCCCTGGCGGCCTCGTCCGCGAGCCTGCGGGCGGCCTGGCCGTGCAACAGGTCGGTCATGTCGTCGGCGAGCGCGTGCTGGGCAGCGCGTCGTTGTGGCGCCGTTCGGGTCAGCTCCTCCAATTCCTGGATGTCCTCGTACGAACGGAAGCTCAACGCCTTCAGGTAGCCGATCACCTTCGAGTCCTCGGCATTGAGGAAGAACTGGTGCAGCGCGTACGGCGAGGTCATCTCGGGATCGACCCAGACCCCGCCACCCTCGGTCTTCCCGAATTTCGTGCCGTCCGCCTTGAGCAGCAGCGGGGTGGCCAGTGCGTGCACCCGTTCCCCGGTGACCCGGCGGATGAGCTCGACGCCTGCGGTGATGTTCCCCCACTGGTCCGAGCCGCCGGTCTGCAGCCGGCAGCCGTAGCGGCGGAAGAGCTCCAGGTAATCCATCGACTGGAGCAGCACGTAGCTGAATTCGGTGAACGAAATTCCGGATTCGAGCCGGGTCCTGATGATCTCGCGATCGAGCATCCGATTCACCGGGAAGTACTTGCCGATGTCGCGGAGGAAGTCAATGGCCGATGTCGCGCTCGCCCAGTCCAGGTTGTTCACCATGCGCGCCGCGTTGTCGCCCTCGAAACTGACGAATTGCGAGGTCTGCCGGCGAAGTCTGTCCACCCAGCCGGCGACGACCTCCTTCGGGTTCATCACCCGCTCGCCGGCTTCCTTCGGGTCACCGATGAGGCCGGTGGCCCCGCCCACCAGGATCAGTGGCCGGTGACCGGCCTCCTGGAGCCGGCGCGCCGTGATGAGCTGCAGAAGATGACCGATGTGCAGGCTGGGGCCGGTCGGGTCGAAGCCCACGTAGAAGGTGACCGGGCCCTCGTCGAACTGCGCCTCGAGCGCCTTGGGATCGGTCGAATTGGCCAACAGGCCACGCCAGGTCAGGTCATCAAGCAGTGCATTCACCCGGCCATGCTATCGAGCCCGCCCTGCCCGCCGGTGCCGCCGATCCGGGCGGCGTTCAGTCCAGCGCCCAGGCGCGGGCCGCCGATACCAGCCCGTCGAGTTCGCTCAGCTGCCCGGCCACCCGGGCGGGAGCCGTGCCGCCGCGCGCATTCCGGGAGGCCACCGAGCCCTCGACGTTGAGCACGGACCGCACCTCCGGGTGCAGGGCGGGATCGATCTCGCGCAGCTGCTCGTCGGCGAGCTCGGCGAGACCGAGATGGTGGCTCTCGCAGTAGCGCACCGCCCGCCCGGTGATGTCATGGGCCGCAGCGAAGGGCACCCCCTGGCGCACCAGCCAGTCCGCCATGTCGGTCGCCAGCGAGAATCCGAGCGGTGCCGCCTGGGCCAGCCGCTGCTCGTCGAAGGTGAGCGTGGAGACCAGACCTGCGACGGCCGGGAGGAGCACATGGAGCTGGTCCACTCCGTCGAAGAGGGGCTCCTTGTCCTCCTGCAGGTCTCGGTCGTAGGCGGTCGGAAGTGCCTTGAAGGTGGCCATCAGACCGGTGAGATTCCCGATCAGGCGGCCCGCCTTGCCGCGGGCGAGCTCCGCCACGTCGGGATTCTTCTTCTGCGGCATGATGCTCGACCCGGTGCTCCACGCGTCGTCCAGCTTCGCGAAGCCGAACTCCGGTGTCGTCCAGGCGATGACGTCCTCGCTCAGCCGTGACAGGTCGACGCCGATCTGGGCCAGCACATAGGCGGCCTCGCTGACCAGGTCGCGGGCGGAGGTGCCGTCGATCGAGTTCGCGACGCTCGCCCGGAAGCCGAGATCGCGGGCGACCTGCTCGGGATCCAGGCCCAGCGAGCTCCCGGCCAGCGCGGCCGAGCCGTAGGGGCTCACCGCGAGACGCGCGTCCAGATCCTGGAAGCGGGCGATGTCACGGGTGAGCGGCCAGGCGTGGGCCAGCAGCTGGTGGGCGAGCAGGACCGGCTGGGCGGTCTGCATGTGGGTCCGCCCGGGCATCACCGCCGCCGGATAGCGCCGGGCGCGATTCTGGAGGCCGGCGATGACCCCCAGCAGGTCGAGCGTCAGGGAGCGGATCTCGCGGCGCAGCCACAGGCGGATGAGCGTCGCGATCTGGTCGTTGCGGCTGCGTCCGGCGCGGAGCCGCCCGCCCAGCTCGGTGCCGACCCGCTCGGTGAGGATGCGTTCCAGGGCGCCGTGCACGTCCTCGTCGGTGGGGGCCGGGCGCAGGCTCCCGTCGGCCACCTCCTCGGCCATCTGGCGCAGCGCGGCGCTCATCGTCGAGAGGTCCTCGTCGGTGAGCAGCCCGGCGCGGTTCAGCGCAGCGGCGTGTGCCAGCGATCCCGCGATGTCGTCGGGCGCCAGTCTCCAGTCGAACTGGGTGGAGACACTGAGCGCGAACATCGCGTCGGCCGGTCCGCCGGCGAAACGCCCGCCCCACAAGAAGCCCTGCATGTGATCCTGGCTCATTCCTCAGCCTTTCTGTTCGCCGTCTGGAGTCTCGCCGCGCGCCGGGGGACGCCCCGAGCGTGCCATCGCGAGGAAGTACTGCGTGATGCCCTGCCCGCCGTCCGCCGGGCGGGTGATGACCATCACCGTGTCGTCGCCCGCTATCGTGCCGACGATGTCGTCCATCGTCACCCGGTCGATGGCCGAGGCGAAGTACTGGGCGGCACCCGGCGGGGTGCGCAGCACGGCCAGGTTGGCCGAGGCATCGGCGCTGACCAGCACCTCCGCACAGATCCTGGCCAGACGCTGCTCGTTCAACGCCCGGTCGGAACTGCCCTCGCTGCCCGGCGGGGCGTAGACGAGCATGCCCGAGGCCGCCCGGATCCGCACCGCCCCGATGTCGAGCAGATCCTTGCTCAGGGTGCCCTGGCTCACGCTGATGCCCTCGAGCGCCAGCAGGTCGGCGAGCTCCCCCTGGGAACCGATCTCGCGTCCCTGGATCAGCTCGAGTATCCGCGACTGCCTCACCATCCTCGAGGATGTCGGGCGATCCGGTACCCCGCGCGACGTCATGACAGGCCCCCTGGTCAGCACTCCGCGCTCAGGCCTGTGCCTGGGCGGCGTCGAGCAGGCCGGGCAGCACCGCGACGAAGGCGTCGAGCTGGGCGGCCGTGATGATCAGCGGCGGGGCAATGCGCAGCACGGACGGGCGGGGGGCGTTGATGATCCATCCCGCCTCCAGCGCCACGTCGGCGACGCGCACGGCGATCGGGTCGCGCAGCACGATGCCCCGCAGCAGGCCCTTCCCGCGCACCGTGACGATCCGCGGGTCGTCCAGGGCCGTCACGGCCTGTGCCAGGTGCTCGCCCATCTGCTTCACGTGATCCAGCAGCTTGTTGTCCTCCATGTACCCGAGCACCGCCAGTCCGGCCGCGCAGGCGACGGGATTGCCGCCGAAGGTGGTCCCGTGCTGGCCCGGGCCGAACAGCCCGGCGGCCTTGTCCAGCGCGATGCAGGCGCCGATCGGGTAGCCGTTGGCCAGGCCCTTGGCAACGGTCATGATGTCGGGCACGACGCCCAGCCGCTGGTGGGCGAACCACTCCCCGCAGCGTCCGATACCGGTCTGCACCTCGTCGATCCACAGCAGGGCACCGTGCTCCGCGGTGATCCGGCGGGCGGCGGGAAGGAAGTCGTCGGGGGGCTCGACGACACCGTTCTCACCCTGGATGGGCTCGGTGACCACGGCCGCCACGCTCTCGTCGACGGCTCGCTCGAGCGCCGCCACGTCGCCGTAGGGAACCCACACGATGTCGCCGGGGAGCGGCTCGAAGGGCACCCGGTAGTGCTCGTTGGAGGTGATCGCGAGAGCACCCATCGTGCGCCCGTGGAAGGAGCCCTCCATGGCGACGATCTTGCCGCGGCCGGTGAGCCGGGTGAGCTTGAAGGCAGCCTCGTTCGCCTCGGTGCCGGAGTTCGCGAAGAAGACACGGGCGGGCGTCTGCTCGGGGGCCAGCCGGGTGGCGAGGGCCTGGAGCTTCTCCCCCAGGGCGATCTGGGTCGGCGAGGCGAAGAGATTGGAGATGTGCCCCAGCGTTCCCATCTGCTCGGTGACCGCCCGGGTGACGACGGGATTGGCATGCCCCAGGGCATGTACCGCGAGCCCGGCGAGCAGGTCGGTGTACTGCTTGCCGTCCGCATCCCAGACCACCGCGCCCTTGCCCCGCACGAGCACCCGGCGTGGCTTCCCGAAGGTGTTCATGAGGGTGTGCGAGTAACGCTGCTCCCATTCCTCCTGGACGGATGCCGAACCGGATCCGGACCCGGTGGACTCGATGGTGTGCTGACTCACTGTTGTTCCTCCTTGTCACCGAGCACCATGGTGCCGATGCCGTCGTTCGTGAAGATCTCGAGCAGCAGGGAGTGCTTGACGCGCCCGTCGATGACCGTGGCGCGGCTCACCCCGCCCTGCACGGCCCGCAGGCAGGCCTCCATCTTGGGCCGCATCCCGGACTCGAGCTTGGGCAGCATCGCCTCGAGCTCGACCGGGCTGATCTGGGTGATGACTTCCTCGCTGGTCGGCCAGTCCGCATACAGGCCGGCGACGTCGGTGAGCATCACGAGCCGCTCGGCGTGCAGCGCCACCGCCAGCGCGGCGGCCGCGGTGTCGGCGTTCACGTTGAAGACCTCTTCGTGCTCCCCCGGCGCCACCGTCGCGACCACCGGGATCCGGCCGGCGTCGATGAGATCGCGCACCGACTCCGGGCGCACCTCGGTCACCTCGCCGACCTGACCCAGCTTGACCGGCTGTCCGTCCACGAGAACGGTCTTGGGACGCGCGGTGAACAGCCGGGCGTCCTCACCGGAGATCCCCACGGCGAAGGGACCGTGGTCGTTGATCAGGTTGACGAGCTCACGACCGACCTGGCCCACCAGGACCATCCGGACGACATCCATCGCCTCCTTGGAGGTGACGCGGAGGCCGCCGCGGAACTCGCTGCGGATGTCGAGACGCTTGAGCATCCGGGTGATCTGCGGGCCCCCGCCGTGCACGACGACCGGTTTCACCCCGCATCGGCGCAGGAAGACCATGTCCTCGGCGAAGGCGTGCTTGAGCTCGTCGTTGATCATGGCGTTGCCGCCGTACTTGATGACCACGATCTGGCCGGCGTACTGCTCCAGCCAGGGCAGCGCCTCGATGAGGGTCGCGGCCTTGGCGATCGCCGCGTCATGGTCCAGGCTGCGGATCCGGCTCACGAGGAGTACTCCGCGTTCTCCTTGACATAGCCGTAGGTCAGGTCGTTGGTCCACACGATGGCCTGCTCGTCGCCCGCGTGCAGATCGATGACGACCATGCACTCCCGACCCGACAGGTCCACCAGGGAGCGGTCATCGCCGAGGGCGCCCTGGCGGAAGACCGTGACGCCGTTGAAGCTCACGTCCAGCGAGCCGGGCTCGAATGCCGCCTTCGTGGTTCCCACCGCGGAGAGCACCCGGCCCCAGTTGGGATCCTTGCCGAAGACCGCGCACTTGAACAGATTGCTGCGTGCCACGGCATGGCCCACCTCCAGCGCATCCTGCTCGCTGGCGGCCCCCTGCACGGCGATCGTGATGTCGTGCGCGCTGCCCTCGGCGTCGCCGAGAAGCTGGTGACCGAGGTCGAGGCAGAGCTCGGCCAGACCGGCGGTGAAGTCCTTGGTCTCCACCTCCACCCCGGAGGCGCCCGAGGCGAGCAGCAGGACGGTGTCGTTCGTGGACATGCAGCCGTCCGAGTCGAGCCTGTCGAAGCTGACCGCCGTGGCGGCGCGCAGCGCGGTGTCCGCCTGCTCCGGGCTGAGCACCGCGTCGGTGGTGATGACGACGAGCATCGTGGCCAGCGCCGGGGCAAGCATGCCCGCACCCTTGGCCATCCCGCCGATCGACCACCCGGCGCCGTTGAAGCTGGCGGTCTTCGGACGGGTGTCGGTGGTCATGATGGCGGTGGCCGCATTCGGACCGCCGTCCTCGGCCAGCTCGCCCGCCGCGGTGCGCACGCCCTCGAGCACCCTGTCCATCGGCAGCCGCTCGCCGATGAGACCGGTGGAGCAGACCGCCACCTCGTCCTGGTGGGTGCCAAGCTCCCCGGCGAGCCCGGCTGCGGTGGCAGCCGAGTCGGCCAGCCCGGCATCGCCGGTGCAGGCATTGGCACCGCCCGAGTTGAGGACCACCGCACGCAGGCTGTGGTCGGCCAGCGTCCTGCGCGACCAGATGACCGGCGCCGCGCACACCCGGTTGGAGGTGAACACGCCCGATGCGACCGACAGCGGGCCGTCATTGACGACGACGGCGAGGTCGGGCCTGCCGTTCGACTTGAGACCGGCAGGGATTCCGGCAGCCCGGAAGCCCTTGGGAGTGGTGACGCTCACGGTGCGACTCCGATCGTGGGCAGGCCGGTTGTCTCCGGCAGCCCCAGTGCGAGATTCATGGATTGGATGGCGCTCCCGGCAGTGCCCTTGGTCAGATTGTCCAAGGTGCACACCGCCACCAGGCGGCCGGCCTGGGCGTCGACGGTGGCATTCACGCACACCGCATTGGAGCCGAGCACCGACTTGCTGGCAGGCCAGCTCCCCTCCGGGAGGACATGCACGAAGGGCTCCTCGGAATAGCTGTCGAGATAGGCCTCGCGCACCTGAGCGGCACTCGTCGCGGAACTCAACGGAGCGGTGACGACGACGAGGATGCCTCGTGGCATCGGGGCCAGCATCGGCGTGAAGCTCAGCGTGGGATGCTCGGCACCCAGCAGCTCGAAGTTCTGCAGCATCTCCGGCAGGTGGCGGTGCACGCCCCCCACTCCGTAGGCGCTCATCCCGCCGGCGGTCTCGCTGCCGAGCAGACCGGGCTTCGCGCTGCGGCCCGCGCCGCTGGTGCCCGAGCCGCCCGCGGCAGTGACGTCATGGCCGTCGACCAGACCATGGGTCAGGGCCGGCAGCAGGGCCAGGGTGACCGTCGCCACCCAGCAGCCGGGCGCCGCGATCCGGCGCGTCCCGGCCAGCCGCTCGCGCTGACCTGGGATCTCCGGCAGCCCGTAGGGCCACGAGCCCGCATAGGGGGTGTGGTAGAAGCGCTCCCAGCGGGAGGCATCGGTGAGCCGGTGGTCGGCGCCGCAGTCGATGACCAGCGCGTCGTCGGGCAGCTGCTCGGCCAGCTCCGAGGACGCGCCGTGCGGCAGCGCCAGGAAGATGATGTCGTGGCCGGCCAGGTTCTCGGGCGTGGTCCCGGCCACCGTCCGATCTGCCAGCGGCCACAGATTGGCGTGGTGCTCCCCGAGCCGGGATCCGGCGCTCGAACCCGCGGTGAGTGCTCCGATCTCGATCTCGGGGTGGCCCGAGAGCAGGCGAAGCACCTCTCCCCCGGCATAGCCGGTGCACCCGGCGACGGCAGCGGTGTACGACATGCGCATAATTATGCCACGCACCGCATAAATATGCCAAGCGTGGATGCGGCTAGCGGACCTGCTCCCCGAGCTCGGCGACAGGATCGGGGCGGTCACCCGCGGCGCGCCACTGCGTGGCCGAATCGGGATCGTGACGGCGCAGGAAGAGCACCGCCACGACACCGACGAGCAGGATCGCGGCAGGCAGCAGCATGGCCTGGGCCATCGCGGTGGAGAAACCGGACACGATCGCGGCGGGCAGCCGGCCGGTTCCGAAACCGTGCGAGGAGCTGCCCGCGCCGGGCAGATTCGCCTGGAGGCGTGACTGCATGAAGGTCGCGATCGCGGCAGAGCCGAGCACCGAGCCGATCGTGCGGGTGGTGTTGTAGATGCCGGCACCGGCACCGGCCTGACGCGGCACGAGGTTGCGGGTCGCCGAGGTGGCCAGCGGCCCCCACATGCCCGCATTGCCGACGCCCGTCAGGGCCGAGGGCAGCAGGAAGGCCCAGATTGGCGCATCGGCGTGCATGAGCGCGGCGTACCAGACGATCGCACCGCAGGTCATGAGCAGACCGGGGATCAGCAGCAGCCGCGGATCGACGCGGTCGAGCAGCCTGCCGGCGAGCGGGGAGAGCACCCCGGCCATCACTGCCATCGGCACCATCAGCAGCGCCGCCTCGGTGGGATCGAGGCCGCGGGCCAGCTGCAGGAAGAACATGTAGGGAAGCGACATGCTCGTCACCGCGAAGCCGACGGTCGCGATGCCGATGTTCGAGACGGCGAAGTTGCGGTCCCTGAACAGCTCGAGCGGCACGAGCGCCTCGTTCTTCGTCCGCGCCTGCTGCCAGATGAACAGGCCCATCACCAGCAGCCCCACGATGATGAGGCTCCACACCGAGATCGGCCCCCAGATCCGTCCCCAGTCGTAGCTCTCGCCCTCCTGCAACCCGAAGACGATGAGGAAGAGGGCGACCGCGCTGAGGAAGACGCCGAGGATGTCGAAGTGGTGCGCATGCTGCTCGAGCTGGGGAACCAGCAGCAGCGCGAGCACGAAGCCGATCACGCCCACCGGGACGTTCACGAAGAAGATCCACTCCCAGCCGGCACCGTCGATCAGCAGGCCGCCTGCCAGCGGGCCGACGAGCATGGCGACCCCGGAGGTGGCGCCCCACAGGCCCATCGCGGCGCCACGCCGGTCGGGCGGGAAGGTGCGCGTGATGACCGCCATCGTCTGGGGGGTCATCAGCGCCGCCCCCACGCCCTGGACGGCACGCATGGTGACGAGCATCCCGAGCGTTCCCGAGAGCCCGCAGCCCAGTGAGGCGAGGGTGAAGATGGCCAGGCCGGTGAGGTAGACATTCTTCGGCCCGAAGCGGTCGCCGAGCCGCCCGGTGATGAGCAGGGGCACCGCGTAGGCGAGCAGATAGGCGCTCGTGACCCACACGACGTTGTCGAGATTGCTGGTGCTGGGGTCGAGCGCCGCCTTGATGGCCGGGTTGGCGACCGAGACGATCGTCGTGTCGACGAGGATCATGAAGAAGCCGATGATCATGGCCCACAGCGCAGGCCATGGGCTGCGTGTGCCCGCCTTCGCCGTGCGGGTGGTGGATTCGCTCATAGCCGTGCGGCCTTCCGCTGTTCGATGTAGAGATCTGACTGTGAGTGCTCGCGGGCGTCCCAGGGATAGGACTCCTGTTCGAGCTGGTCGATGACGTCGCCGAGCCATGTCAGCTCGGTCCGGAGGTGACGGTGCTCGCGGTCGACCTCGAGGAGGAATTGTTCGGGGACGCCCGCGGCACGGGCGCTGCGCAGTCCGTCCCGCTGCGCGAGCTGCTCCGCGGTGACGATCTCCCGGCGGGTCCGCAGGAGCTGGACCACCTCGGCGCGGGGAAGGTTGTGGGCCTCGGCGAGCGCAACCCGGAATTCCACCAGGTGGTCGGTACGGACCAGCTCGCGCCGTACCCATTCGGAGGTGGCATCGCGTCCGGAGGGGGTGAGCGTGTAGGTCGTCCGTTCGGGACGATTGCCCTCGCGATCGACGCCCACCTCGGCGAGCAGGCCGGTGCACTCCAGGCGGGTGACGGTGTGGTACATCGTGCCGTTCGTGATGGCGACGAGCCTGTCGTCGTGGCGCTGGCGCATCAACCGGATCATCTCGTAGGGGTGCATGTCACCCTCCTCGAGCAGCGCGAGCACCATCACGCCCAGAGGAGTGAGACGGTCAATGGGGTCCTTCATGGTTCCTCTTCGCCCGGACCGGGTCGCCGCGCTCGCGCTGACGCGAGCTGACCGACCCGGAGCGATTGGTCCGTACTTGTTATTCCACGTGGACTATACCAGCCGCGAATCATGCTCCCGGCGGCCAAGGACCCCCAGCAGGCGCTCGCGGCCGGCCCAGCTGGCCGAACGGATAGTCTGGCGCGCGTCGGCAACGAGAGGCGAGCGATGAACAAATACAGTCAGGCGTCCCGCTTGCAGGGCGTGCGCTACGACGTGCGCGGCAAGAACATGGTCGAGGCCCAGCGCATGGAGACCGAGGGCCAGCACATCCTCAAGCTCAACATCGGGAATCTGGCGCCCTTCGGGTTCGAGACGCCGGAGTCGGTGGTGCGCAGCATGGTGGCCCACCTGCACGAGTCGGAGGGCTACTCGGACTCGCGCGGCGTCTACTCCGCCCGCACCGCGGTGGCGAACTACTACCAGACGAAGGGCCTCGACGTCGACGTGGACCAGGTGCTCCTCGGCAACGGCGTGAGCGAGCTCATCTCCATCGTCCTGCAGGCGCTCCTCGACACCGACGACGAGGTGCTCATCCCGGCCCCTGACTACCCGCTGTGGACGGCCCAGGTCACCCTGTGCGGTGGCACCGCGGTGCACTACCTGTGCGACGAGGACAACGGCTGGAACCCGGACCCGCAGGACATCGCGGCGCGGATCACCGAGCGGACCAAGGCCATCGTGCTCATCAATCCGAACAATCCGACCGGGGCGGTCTACGACGCCCGGGTGGTGCGCGAGGTGGTGGAGCTGGCCCGCCAGCACGGGCTGATCGTGCTCGCCGACGAGATCTACGAGAAGATCATCTACCGCGGCCAGCACACCTACGCCGCCCGCGAGGCCGGCGAGGATGTGCTGTGCATCACCTTCTCAGGGCTGTCCAAGGCCTACCGGGCGTGCGGTTTCCGGGCCGGCTGGCTGGTCATCACCGGACCCCTCGGCAAGGCCGAGGACCTCCGCGAGGGCATCCAGCTGCTGGCGAACATGCGGATGTGCGCGAACGTCCCCGCCCAGCACGCCATCCAGACCTGTCTGGGCGGCTACCAGTCGATCGACGACCTGGTCGCCCCCGGAGGCCGCTTCCAGACGCAGATCGAGCTCTCCCAGCAACTGCTCAACGACATCGACGGGGTCAGCTGCGTCCCGGCGAGCGGGGCGCTCTACCTGTTCCCGAGGCTCGATCCCGAGCGCTTCCCGATCGCCGACGACGAGGACTGGGCACTCGGCCTGCTCCGGCGCAAGAAGATCCTGATCAGCCACGGGCGTGGCTTCAACTGGCCCCACCCGGACCACTTCCGGCTCGTCGCACTCCCCGAGGAGAAGGTCCTGCGCGAGGCGCTTGGACGCATCGCGGAGTACTGCGACGAGACGCGGGTGGACTGACTCAGGCCTGCCGGAGGACCGCCCCGAAACGCCGGGCGACCGCCTCGACCGCCGCATCACGGATGGCGCCGGCCTCGGCGCCGGTGAGCGTGCGCTCGGGGTGGCGCATTCGCAGGTTGTAGGCCAGCGACTTCTTGCCCGGGCCTGCCTGCGGACCGGTGTAGACGTCGAACAGGCTCACCGACTCGAGCAGTTCCCCGCCCCCCTCGACGAGTGCCCGCTCGACCTCACCGGCCGGCACGTCCTCGTCGAGGACGAGAGCGACGTCCTCCTTGGTCAGCGGATAGGGCGACAGCGCGCTCACCTCCCCCGCCTGCGGTGCCGCGGCGATCAGCGCGTCGAGGTCGAGCTCGACCGCGCAGCTGCGGGCGGGCAGTCCGAAGGCGGCGATGACGTCGGGATGCAGCTCGCCGGCGGCTCCGATCGAAACCAGCTCACCGTGCTGGTCACGCACCGACAGCTGGGCACAACGGCCCGGATGCCAGGGCGCGAGAGCGGCCGCCGAACGCACGAGCTCGACGCCCAGCGTCTCGGCGGCGGTCTGGGCGAGAAGCACGGCGTGCGTCCAGTCGGCCGACACGGCCGGTCCGCGCCAACTCGCGGGAAGCCACTGACCGCAGACCACACCGGCGAGCATCCTCGGCTGGTCCGGCAGTGCGGCGTCGAGGGCCGCGATCTCCGCCTCGCTGGGCCGGTGGGAGACCGTGGGCATCGGCGCGCCGAGGGCCTCGCCGGCCCGGAAGACCGAGCCCTGCTCGAACAGGGCGAGGTCGTCCTGGCTGCGTGAGCTGTTGCGGGCGGCAGCCGCGAACAGGCCCGGCAGCAGACTCGTGCGCAGGTACGGCTGGGTGTCGGCCAGCGGATTGGCCAGTTCGACCAGGCGACGCAACGGGGAGTCCTGCGGCACCTTCAGCCGGTCGATCTCGTCGGCACCCACGAAGGGCAGTGTGATGACTTCGACGAAGCCGGCCTGGGCGGTGGCCTCGATGACGGACCGGCGGGCACGCTGGGCACGGCTGAAACCCGATCCGGGCAGTGCCCGCGGCAGCCGGGGCTCGATGACGTCCAGGCCGAGCTTGCGCCCGACCTCCTCGACGTAGTCATAGGGATCGACCAGGTCGGTTCGCCAGGTGGGGGGCTCGAGGAAGAGCCGCTCACCGCGCTCCGCCACGCGGATGCCGGAGGCGCTGAGCACGGAGACGACGCGGTCGTCGTCGATCCGGGCGCCGAGGATCCGGGCGGGCAGCGTGGTGTCGATCACCTGCGCCGGCGGTACCGGCACCGAGCCGGCCACGGTCGCCCCGTCGTCGAGCTCACCGCCGGCCAGTTCGACGAGCAGGCGTGCCGCCATCCGGGCCGCCGCGCAGGAGACCCCGGGATCCACGTCGCGCTCGAACCGCTTCGAGGCTTCGCTGGGCAGTTTGTGGTGCCGGTAGCTGCGCCCGATGGTGCCGGGTGCGAAGTGCGCTGCCTCCAGCACGATGCTGGTCGTCTGCGGGCCGACCTCGGTGGACTCCCCACCCATCACGCCGGCGAGCGCGATCGGGCCGGAGTCGTCGACCACGACCAGGTCCTCCGGCCGCAGCTGGCGGTGGACGCCGTCGAGGGTGGTGAGCTCCTCCCCGGCGACGGCCCTGCGCACGACGAGCGGACCGAGCAGCTTGTCCTCGTCGTAGGCGTGCAGGGGCTGGCCCGATTCGAGCATGACGTAGTTCGTGATGTCGACGGGCAGGCTGAGCGAGCGTACCCCGCTGGCCTGCAGGCGGTGACGCATCCAGCTCGGGGTCGGCGTCGAGGGGTCGATCCCGCGCACGACGAGATCGACGAACAGCGGGCAGTCCTCGGACTCCAGCCGCACCGGGTGGGCGTCCTGGCTCGGGGCCGGCACCTTCCGGGAGTAGATGTCGTTGTAGGGCACGTCGAAGGCCTGGGCGGCCTCGCGTGCCAGCCCCCGCAGGGACAGGCAGTAGCCCATGTCGGGAGTCACGTCGATGTCGAGGACCTCGTCGGGGGCCCCGAGCACCACCATGGCGTCCGCGCCCAGCCCGGCCTTCCTGGCCTCGGCGGGCGGCAGCACGATGATGCCGGCATGGTCCTCGCCCAGGCCGAGCTCGTCCTCGGCGCAGATCATGCCGTCGGAGATGTGGCCGTAGGTCTTGCGGGCGGCGATCGCGAAGTCGCCCGGCAGCACAGCGCCCGGCAGGGCGACGACGACGTGGTCACCCACGGCGAAGTTGTCGGCTCCGCAGACGATGCCTCGCGCATCGGTGATCTCGGGGTTCCTGGCCGAGACGTTCTGCTCGGTGCCGCAGTCGACGTGGCACCAGCGGATGGTCTTGCCGTTGTGCTGGGGCTCCTCGACGAAGGAGAGCACCCGGCCCACGACGACCGGCCCGCTGACCTCGTTCCCGAAGTCCTCGATGTGTTCCACCTGCAGACCGGTGCGGGTGAAGGCATCCGCCACCTGGCCGGTCGTCACCCCGTGGGGAAGCTCGACCAGCTCGCGCAACCAACTCATCGGCGCCTTCATCGTGCCCCTCCCTGCAGTGACCGGCTGAATCGCACGTCGCCCTCGACGAAATCGCGGAGATCGGGGGCGTTGTTGCGGAACATCACGGTGCGATCGACGCCCATCCCGAAGGCGAAACCGCTGTAGACATCGGTGTCCACGCCGGCGGCCCGGAGCACCCTGGGGTTGACCACGCCGCAGCCCCCCCACTCGATCCAGCCTTCGGACTTGCAGGTGCGGCAGGGCCGGTCGGGGTTGCCGACGGAGGCGCCATGACAGACGAAACACTGCAGGTCGATCTCGGCGCTCGGCTCGGTGAACGGGAAATAGTGCGGACGCAGCCTGGTGCGGATGTCGCCGAACATCGCGGTGGCGAGATGGTCGAGGGTGGCCTTGAGATTGCCCATCGTGATGCCCTTGTCGACAGCCAGCCCCTCCAACTGGTGGAAGACGGGAAGGTGCGTGGCGTCGTACTCGTCGGCGCGGAAGACCTTGCCGGGGCTGACCACGTAGACCGGCAGCTCGTGGGACAGCAGGGTGCGCATCTGCACCGGGCTGGTCTGGGTGCGCAGCAGCTTGTGGTCGCCGACCGGGTCGACGAACAGCGTGTCGGACATGAAGCGTGCCGGATGGTCCGGGGTGAAGTTGAGCGCGTCGAAGTTGAGCCACTCGGCCTCCAGCTCAGGGCCCTCGGCGACCTCCCAGCCCATCGCGACGAAGACATCGCACATCTGGTTGACCAGCGCGGTGAGGGGATGGAGGGCGCCGACCGGATGCTCGCGCACCGGCAGCGTGACGTCGACCGACTCGGCGCGCAACCTGGCGTCCAACTCGGACGCGGCCAATTGCTCGGCCTTGGCCTTCAGCGCCTGGTTGACACGCCCTCGCGCCGTGCCGATGAGCCTTCCGGCATCCTTGCGCAGCTGTGCGGCCAGCGTGCCGATCCGCCGGTTGGCCAACGCCAACGGTGACTTGTCGGCGGCATGCTCGGCTCGCACCCTCTTCAGTTGCTCGGAATCTGTCGCGGCGGCAATGGCCTTCAGCGCCACCTCGACCATGGATTCGACCTGGTCCGCGTCAAGCGGCTCGCTCGGACTGTCTGGCCCTGACATGGGCTCCCCTCGTGCATGTGCTCTGTCTCCACGCCGATCCCGGTGGACGGACTGCCCCAGTCTAGGAGCAATGGGGCGGTCCTGAGCGCCGGGCCCGTCCGCGGATCAGTGCCGCGAATCGTCTCGCCGCACGCGCGCACGACGCTGGTCGGCCCGGTGACCGAGCCAGAAGAGCAGGCCTGCGGCCACGCTCGCGAGCACGATGAGCGCGACGAGCAGGATCTCGGCAGCCATGCTCAGGACCGGCCGTGGTGCTGGGCGCCTGCGGTGGCGTAGAGGCAGATTGCCGCGGCCGTGGACAGATTCAGGCTCTCGGCCCGTCCCCACATCGGGACCGAGACCACGAGATCGGCGAGCGCGAGCTCGTCGGCGGGCAGGCCCCAGGCCTCGTTGCCCATCAGCCAGGCCGTCGGGCCCTGCAGCCGGGCGTCGCGTTCGAGCACGTCCAGGGCCGTGCCGGAGGCGTCGGCGGCCAGCACCTGCATGTGCTGGCGATGGGCCCACTCGACGGCATCGGGCAGTGTCGTCCCGGTGACGATCGGCAGGTGGAAGACACTGCCGACCGACGCCCGCACGGTCTTGGGATTGGTGATGTCCACCGAGCCCTGGGTGAGCACCACGAGATCGGCGCCGAAGGCATCGGCGCACCGCACGACGGTGCCCGCATTGCCCGGGTCGCGGACCTGCGCACAGATCACCGCCAGCTGCGGATCGCTGATCCGGGAGAGTTCTGCCTCGCGCCGGCGGCAGACCGCGACGATGCCCTGGCTGGTCACGGTGTCGCACAGCGAGTCCAGCTCGTCGCGCCGTGCCCGGTCGACCTCGACGCCGGCGTCCAGCGCCCGGTCCACGAACTCGCCATGGCGGGCGGGATCCTCGACGACCAGGCGCACCACGACGTCCGGCCCGGCCAGGGCCTCGCGGACGGCCTGCACGCCCTCGGCCAGGAAGAGCCCGGTCTCGGCGCGCGCCTTGCGCTGGAGAAGACGACGAGCCGAACGCAGCGCCCCCTTGCTCAGGAAGGGGACGGCGTCCGGCTCGTCGAACTGACCGGGGGCCATCAGTGCCTGCTCAGGCGGCCTGGTCGGCCGACTGGTTCTGCTTGGCGATCTTCACCAGGGCCGAGAAGGCGGCGGGATCGGTGACGGCGAGATCGGCCAGGATCTTGCGATCGACCTGGACCTCGGCGATCTTGAGCCCGAAGATGAAGCGGTTGTAGGTGAGACCCTCCTGGCGGGCAGCGGCATTGATCCGCTGGATCCACAGGGCGCGGAAGTCACCCTTCTTGGCGCGACGGTCGCGGAAGGCGTAGACGCCGGAATGCAGCGACTGCTCCTTGGCCTTGCGGTACAGGCGGGAGCGCTGCCCACGGTAGCCCGCGGCGCTCTCCAACATTTCGCGACGCTTCTTCTTCGCGTTCACTGCGCGCTTGACGCGTGCCATGTGTCACTCCTTGTTCTGGTGATGCAGATGTCTGGTGGAAGCCGCGGTCACTTGCCGAGCAGCTTGCGGGCCTTCTTGGCGTCCGAGGGCGACAGGACCGAGTCCACCGACAACCGCCGGGTACGCCTGCTGGACTTGTGCTCGTTCAGATGCGCCTTGCCGGCACGCGCGTGCATGAGCTTGCCGCTCCCGGTGACCCGGAAACGCTTCTTCGCACCGGAGTGCGTCTTCATCTTGGGCACTTCTTGCTCCATTCCTTGCCTGGCCCGGCGAACCGGGCACGTATCCACTACCTGAGAGCCGGGTCTACAGGTCGATGTCGGGGTCCATGTTGTCGGACGGACCCCGCTTCTTCTTCGGCTGGCCCTTCGCGGCCTCACGCATCCGGGCCTCCGCGGCGCGGTCGACCGCGGCATCTGCCTCGCGCTGGGCCTGCTTGCGGGCCTTCTCCTCCGCCTGGTCGGCCCGCGCCTCGCTCTTCTTGCGGGTCGGCGCGACGACCATGTGCATGTTGCGGCCCTCGAGCTTGGGCGACTGCTCGATGAAACCGTCTTCCTTCACGTCCTCGGCGAGCCTGCGCAACAGGTCGTGCCCCAGCTGGGGACGCGACTGCTCGCGCCCGCGGAACATGATCGTGATCTTGACCTTGTCGCCGCCACGGAGGAAGCGGACCACGTGGCCCTTCTTGGTCTCGTAGTCGTGGGCGTCGATCTTGGGACGCAGCTTCATCTCCTTGAGAACCGTGTTCGACTGGTTCCGCCGGGACTCGCGTTCCTTCTGGGCGCTCTCGTACTTGAACTTGCCGTAGTCCATGAGTTTGCACACCGGGGGGCGCGCCTCAGCCGCGACCTCGACCAGGTCGAGGTCATGCTCACGGGCAAGCTGCATCGCCTGCTCGACGCGGACGATACCGATCTGTTCACCGTTGGGTCCGACGAGACGGACCTCAGGAACATGAATCCGCTCGTTGATACGGAGTTCGTTGCTGATTGTGTCCTCCAATGATGTGGCCGATAGTGACGTCCGGGCACACCAAGAAGGCCTTCGCCAGCTGGCGAAGGCCTGGGAATGCCAAGGCAGCCGCCACCGGACGAACCGGCTGACGGCACCCTACTGACCTGCCCGAATCATCGGGAACAGGTGGGAAGTCCAGGCCTCCACTTGCGGGGTCGGGCGCCATGAGCGCCGAACAACCCAACCAGTCTAGCCGCTCGGAGTCCGGATCCCGAATTCACCTGGCCGGCGCAGTTCCGGATCCCGGTAACCGCGGTTCGACAGGACCGGCAGCGCGCGCCGGGCAGCGGCGATGCGATCGGGCGAGACCTCGGCGAGGAGCAGCTCCGGGGAGTGTCCGGCCGCCGCGACGCTCACGCCGAGCGGGTCCACGAGCAGGCTGGTCCCGATGTCCACCGCGCTGGTCTCCGAGCAGGCAGCCAGGTAGACCGTGTTCTCGAGTGCCCGGGCGCTGGCCAGCAACCGCCAGTGCATCTCCTTGAGTGGCCCGCTCGCCCAGGCCGAGGGCACCACGATGAGCTGGGCGCCACGCACGGCCAGACTCCGGGCGACCTCGGGGAAGCGCAGGTCATAACAGATCATCAGGCCGACCGCCAGACCGTCGATCCCGACGACCGGAGGTTCCTCGCGGCCCGGCTCGACCCGCACCGACTCCCGGGCGGAGAAGGCGTCGTAGAGGTGGATCTTCCGGTAGGCGGCCAGCAGCTCTCCGTGGTCGAGGATGAATCCGGTGTTGGTCACCTTCGGTCCCCCGGTGGGGACGTGGATGCTCCCGACGATGGCCAGCCGGTGGCGTGCGCTGAGCCCGGCCAGGGCGCTCATGAACGGGCCGTCGAGGGCCTGCGGGTGGTCGGCGGAGGCATTCGGGTCGCGGGGATCCCGGCAGACGAGCCCCTCGGGCAGCAGCAACAGGCGCGCGGACTGTTCTTCGCTGCGCCGGGCCAGGTCTGCGATCTGCTCCAGATTCCTGTCCGGATCGGCGTCCACCCGAAGCTGACCGATGGCGATCTCCATGGGCGTCCTCTCCCTCCCGCCCCGTCGGGGCATCGGCCCACCAGTGTGCCTCCCACCACTGTGACAGGCTTGACGTATGAGTGCCGATGTCTTCGCCATCATCGTGACGATCGTCTTCGCCGCAGCAGGCGTGGCCGCGGCCGTGCTCGGCTGGCGTCGGGCACGCAGCGTACGTGCCGTGGTCCGCGGGCTCAGCACCACGTTCACCGTGGTCGGGCTGTGGATCACCGGTGTCCTGGCGCTGCTGCTCGGCGGGGTCCGCGCCGTGATCGACTGGATCGCGGCGCAGCGCCTCACCGCCCAGATGTGGACGGGAATCGGGGTGCTGGCCGCGGGGGTGGTGCTCTACGTGGTGAGCACCCAGCTGACGCCGGTGACCAGGGCGCAGGCCCGCTCCCACCGTGAGGAGCTCTCGGGCACCGAGCGCCCGGCGGTCAGCCGCCCGGCGGGCGGTGCGCCTGTCGCGCGTCCGGTGCCGAAGGAATCCAAGAAGTCCCGGGACACCGCGGTGCTGGGAACCGAGGACGACGCCGAGATCACCCAGATCCTGCGCAAGCACGGGATCGAATGAGGCCCGCGGGCCCGAGCCGTTCGCTCAGAGCCGGCAGGCAGCCAGCTCGGTCACCAGGATGGCCCGGGCCCCGAGATCCCACAGCTCGTCCATGAGGCGCTGGGCATCGGCCCGGGGCACCATGGCTCGCACGGCGACCCAGCCCTCGCGGGCGAGCGAGGAGACGGTCGGCGAGGCGAAACCGGGCGTCAGACCGCTGGCCCGGTCGAGCAGATCGCTGGGGCAGTCGTAGTCCATGAGGACGTAGTTGCGGGCCACCAGGACGCTGGACAGCCGACGCGTGAGATGGTCGAGCGCAGTGGCGTCCACCTGTCCGCTGTTGCGCTTGATGAGGATGCCCTCCGAGCGCAGGATCGGATCCCCGAAGAGTTCGAGCCCCGCCTTGCGCAGCGTGGTGCCGGTCTCCACGACGTCGGCGATCGCATCGGCCACTCCCAGCGCGATGCTCGACTCGACGGCGCCGTCCAGGTGCACCAGCCGGGCGCTCAGCCCGTGCTCGCCCAGATAGCGCTCGAGCAGCCCGGGGTAGCTCGTCGCGATGCGGCGGCCCTGCAGGTCGTTGATCGAATAGCCGGCGCCCCTGGGGGCGGCGAAGCGGAAACGGCTCACGCCGAAACCGAGGGCGAGGATCTCACTCGCCGCGGCGCCGGAGTCGATGAGCATGTCACGGCCGGTGATGCCCAGGTCGAGCGTGCCCTCCCCGACGTAGACGGCGATGTCGCGGGGACGCAGGTAGTAGAACTCGACAGCATTGGCCTCGTCGATGAGGACGAGTTCCTTGGTGTCGGTGCGCTGGGAGTAACCCGCCTCCCGCAGCATCTGGGCCGCCGCTTCGGACAGGGCCCCCTTGTTGGGCACAGCGATCCGGATGAAGTTCTGCTCGGTCACGGAAGATCCTTCTGGAGATGGCATGGGCGCACGGGTCGACGACCCACGGCTCACAGGTAGCGGTAGATGTCCTCGAGGGTGAGGCCCTGGTCGAGCATGATGACCTGGCACCAGTAGAGGAGCTGGCTGATCTCCTCCGCGGTCTCCTCGCGAGTCTGGTACTCCGCGGCCAACCAGACCTCGGAAGCCTCCTCGACAACCTTCTTGCCGATGGAATGGGTACCTTCTTCCAGCTTCGCGACGGTGCCCGAGCCTTCGGGCTTCTGGGCTGCGATACGGGTCAACTCACCGAACAACTGGTCGAAGGTCTTACTCACGCGTCCAGCCTAGACCACCGCGCCCTCCGACTTCATCCCGCGCCCGGAGGGCTCACAGCTGGTTCGGGAAGGTTCGGTCACCACCGGCCGTTTAGGATCGGTGCAGCAGGTTAAGGAGGATTCCGTGTCCAGACCGACAACACCACCGAACCAGAGCCGTGAGCAGGAACAGCACCACGATCCGGATGGCCCCAACGGCAAGCGGTGGAGCAGCGAGGCGCCCTCGGGTCCGCCGCCGCTGGAGTCCCCCAAGCCCTGGCACACCGAGGGCCTGCCCAACAAGCCCGGGGACGACAAGCCGAAGCGCCCGGCATGGATGCGCTGGATCCCCTGGCTGCTCCTGCTCGTGGTCTTCTTCGCGCTCGTCAGCTGGTTCAACGCGATGCAGGCGCCGCCCACGATCAGCTACAACGAGTTCACCAGCCAGGTGCAGGCCGGGAACGTGAAGTCGGTGCACGCCAAGGGTGACTCGATCGACGGGGTGCTCAAGCAGTCCGCGATCGTCCCCGAGAGCTCCGACTCGAAGCGCGGTGAGAGTTACACGCAGTTCACCACGGAGCGTCCCACCTGGGCGAACGACGACCTGCTGAGCGTGCTCAACTCCCACGGAGTGACCGTCTCGGCGGTCTCGGTGATCACCGAGACGAGTCCGCTGGTGAGCCTGCTGATGGCCTTCGGCCCCTGGATCCTGCTCATCGGCGCGTACCTGTGGTTCGCCAATCGGATGACCAAGGGCGGCGGGCTGGGCGGACTCGGAATGAACCGTGAGGTCAAACCGGTCCAGAAGGACACCGTGCGGGTCAACTTCTCCGACATCGCGGGCATCGACGAGGTCGAGGACGAGGTGCGCCAGATCGTCGACTTCCTGCGCAATCCGGAGAAGTACCGTCGCGTCGGGGCCCGTTCGCCGAAGGGCGTGCTGCTGGAGGGCCAGCCCGGTACCGGGAAGACACTGCTGGCCAGGGCGACGGCCGGCGAGGCGGAGGTGCCCTTCTTCAGCGCCTCGGCCAGCGAGTTCATCGAGATGATCGTCGGCGTCGGCGCCCAGCGCGTCCGCCAGCTGTTCGACGAGGCACGCAAGGCAGCCCCCTCGATCATCTTCGTCGACGAGATCGACGCCATCGGCCGCTCACGCGCGTCCAACCGCTCGCTGGGCGGCAACGACGAGCGCGAACAGACGCTGAACCAGATCCTCACCGAGATGGACGGCTTCGACGGCACCGAGGGGGTCGTGGTGATGGCCGCCACCAACCGCGCGGACGTCCTCGACCCCGCGCTGACCCGCCCCGGGCGTTTCGACCGTGTCATCACGGTCAGCTCCCCGGACCAGAAGGGACGCGAGTCGATCCTCAAGGTGCACACCCGGGACATCCCCACCGCACGCGATGTCGACCTGGCCCAGATCGCCGCCGCGACGCCGGGCATGACTGGCGCGGAGCTGGCGAACCTGGCCAACGAGGCGGCCCTGCAGGCGGCCCGCCGCTCGGACACGATCGTCTACCAGCACGACTTCACCAATGCCCTGGAGCAGATCCAGCTGGGCGTGGCGCGCTCGGTGGTCATCCCGGACGACGAGAAGCGCCGGACCGCCTACCACGAGTCCGGCCATGCGCTGCTGGGGATGCTGCAGAAGGGTGCCGACCCGGTGCGCAAGGTCTCGATCATTCCTCGCGGCCAGGCGCTCGGCGTGACCCTGTCCACCCCGGACACCGATCGCTACGGCTACGACGAGGAGTACCTGCGCGGCCGGATCGTCGGTGCGCTGGGCGGCATGGCCGCCGAGGACGCCGTCTTCGGTGTCACGACGACCGGCGCCGAGTCGGATCTCAACCAGGCCACCGCCATCGCCCGCCAGATGGTGGGCAAGTGGGGCATGAGCCAGAAGGTGGGTCCGGTCACGGTGCTCAACGACGAGGTGGACCCCCGTCAGCTGGGCATCAGCGACAGCACGCTGGCAAGCGTGGATGCCGAGGTGCGCAGGATCATCGGCGAGTGCCAGGAACGCGCCGTCGCCCTGCTGCGGGACCACCGGGCCCAGCTGGACGCCGTCGCGACGACGCTGCTGGACAAGGAGACCCTCGACGAGAGCGAGGTCTACGCGGCGGCCGGTATCGAGCGTCCCTCGCGGCGGGCCCAGGTCGAGGAGTCCCCGATGCCCGGCGCCGACACTCCCTCGGTGTCCACAGGGGCGCCGCACACCCAGATCGGCTGAGCGTCCGCGGCCCGGTGATCACCTCCCGGGCCGCTGGCGAGCCAGCCACCGGGACGACCCCGGGCGCCGCAGCACGCCGTGAGTGCCGACGGACACCGGCCCGGAGCTGCCGCAGCGGGGCCGCCCAGAGATCAAGTGCTCAGAGGGCGATGCCCAGCAGCGCGTCCACCGTCGCCGCCATCTGCGCCGGAGCCGAGCTGTCGTGCCCCTCGCTGGCGAGCACCGCGGAGCTCCACTCGTCGATGACGGCGAGTGCGGTGGGGGTGTCGAGATCCTTGCGCAGGCAGAAGCGCACGTCGGCGATCACCGGCTCGGCGGGCGTGCCGGTTGCCGCGTGGACAGCAGCCCGCCAGGCGTCGAGACGCCGTTGCGCGTTCTGGAGGTCGGCGGGCGTCCAGTCCCAGTCGCTGCGGTAGTGGTGGGCCAGCAGAGCCAGCCGGATGGCCATCGGGTCCGCGCCCTGGCCGACGAGTCGGCTCACCAGCTCCAGGTTGCCCAGTGACTTGCTCATCTTCTGCCCGTCGAGACCGACCATGCCCACATGCGCATAGCTGCGGGCGAAGGGCCTGCCGGTCGCGGCGACGGCCTCGGCGGCGCACATCTCGTGGTGGGGGAAGGCCAGGTCACGGCCCCCTGCCTGCACCGAGAATTCGCTGCCGAGCCGGTTCAGCGCGATCGCCGTGCACTCGATGTGCCAGCCAGGCCGGCCGCGCCCCAGGGAGGAGTCCCAGGCAGGCTCGCCGGGACGCTCCAGCCGCCAGACCAGACAGTCCAGCGCATCGCGCTTGCCGGGGCGTTCGGGGTCTCCGCCGTGCTCGGCGAACTCAGCGAGCATCTGCTCGCGGGAGAGATGGCTGACCGAGCCGAAGCCCGGTGCCTGCGCCGTGCGGAAGTACCAGTCGGGATACGCGGGATCGTCCACCTGGTAGACGGTGCCCGCGGCGCGCAGCTGCTCAACCAGGTCCACGACCTCGCCGATGATCGACGTGGCGGGCACGTACCAGTCCGGGGGCAGCACCCTGAGCGCCTCCATGTCCCCACGGAAGAGGTCGATCTGCGAGATGGCCAGCTCCCGCCAGTCCACACCGGTCTCCTCCGCACGCTCCAGCAGCGGATCGTCGACGTCGGTGACGTTCTGCGCATAGCGGACCGTCAGCCCCAGGTCACGCCACACCCGGTTGAGCACGTCGAAGCTCACATAGGTGAAGGCATGCCCCATGTGCGTCGCGTCGTAGGGGGTGATCCCGCAGACGTACAGACCGGCCGTGCCATGGGCCGGGCCGACGGGCTCGAGACGACGCGCATCGGTCGTCACGAGACTCGCTGTGCCGGGAAGTCCGTATGGTGCGGGGGTGGCGGGAACAACGGGGACCTCAACCTGGCGCCAAGCGTGCATGGCTCCAACCTACCGGCTCGCACTAGGCTTTCCAGGCACAGTCATCCACAGGAGGGGGCACGATGCGCACGCGCACGGTCGGTGGCAGCGGCCTCGAGGTGAGCCGGCTCGGGCTGGGCACCATGACCTGGGGCGGCGACACGGGCCTGGATGCGGCGACCAAGCTGCTGGCCGCATTCACCGGGGCGGGCGGAAATCTGGTGGACACCGCGCCGGCCTACGGTGACGGCGCGGCCGAGCAGATGCTGGGCCGGCTCACCCATACGCTGGTCCGCCGCGACGAGCTGGTCATCGCGACGAAGGCCGGTTTCGGGGTCAAGGGCGGGCACCGTGTGGTGGACACCTCGAAGAAGGCTCTGCTGGACGATCTGGCGGGCTCGCTGAGGCGCCTGCACACCGACCACGTGGACCTGTGGCAGGTGCATGCCTGGGGTTCTGCGCCGATCGAGGAGACGCTGGCAGCGCTCGACGTCGCCGTCAGCTCGGGGATGGCGCGCTATGTCGGGGTCTGCAACTACATCGGCTGGCAGACCGGCACCGCGGCCGCCTGGCAGCAGGCCGTCCCGGGGCGGGCGCGGCTCGTGAGCGGGCAGGTCGAGTACTCACTGCTGGCCCGGCGGGCCGAGATCGAGGTGGTCCCCGCCCTCGCCCACCACGAGATGGGGCTGTTGGCCTGGTCTCCCATCGGGCGGGGCGTGCTCACCGGCAAGTACCGCACCGGCACCCCGCGCGACTCACGAGGCGCGCGCGAGCACTTCAGCTGGTTCGTGGAGCCCTATCTCGAATCGCGCAGCCGCTCCGTCACCGATGCCGTGGTGCGTGCCGCCGACGGTCTGGGGCTCACCCCTGCGCAGGTGGCGATGCTGTGGGTGCGCGACGCGCCCGGGGTCACCGCACCGCTGCTCGGGGCGCGGACGGCCGAGCAGCTGAACGGCTACCTGGGGCTCGACGAGGTGCACCTGCCCGAGCCCATCGTGCGCGCCCTGGACGACGTGACCGGCGGCCCGAACCAGGCCAGGGTTGCTGCCCAGCCGCTTGCGCAGGACTGAACGCGGCACCGGTGGGGGCACCGGGGCGAGGGGCTGGGGCCCGGGGCCTGTCACCGGAGTGCCCACGGCACCGCCGCGACAGCCGGAGGCAACCGTCAGCCGAAGACCGTGAGGCGGGCCCGGATGATCTTGCGGCGCAGCCAGATCTCGCGGGAACCGTCCCGGTAGCGCCTCACCCGCGAGAGCTCCCAGTCGTGGTGCTGGGCCTGTTCGGTGAGGAGCCGGCGGACCTGGTTGCGGGAGACCCAGCGCGGAAGTTTGATCTTCTGGACCTCGAACTCGACACCTGAGCGCATCTGCTGGGTGAGTTCGCTGGAAGCGATGTAGACGGTGGGCTGGAAGTCCATGCTTCCTCCTTCGACGATCTCGGGCCGTGGTCCTCCGGCGCCGATTGGGCGATGATAGCCGCCCGTCCCGACCGGACCACCCCTGCGCGCGTACGGGGCCCGGCGGGCGGTCATCCTGTGAGCTCCCCGACCGCCGATCGCACGCCGACCGGGGAGCGCCCGGGCGGCCCGCACCGGCGGTTCGCGATTGCCTCAGTTTTGGTGCTATTCTGCTCTGGCGTCGCGGGCGACCGTGGCGGATGTCCGGGTGGCGGAATAGGTAGACGCGCTAGCTTGAGGTGCTAGTGCCCGATTAAAAGGGCATGGAGGTTCAAGTCCTCTCTCGGACACCATTGTGAAACAGCCCCTGACTAGGGTAAACACCTAGTCAGGGGCACATTGCTTCTCTGGACACCGTAGGCATACAGGGGCAGAATGGGGCCGGAAATGGCCTTCATCTGCCACGTATCTGCCACGGGAGGGGCGCTGGACATGGCCAGCAAACGAGGTTTCGGAAACATCGGCAAGTTGCCCTCAGGGAACTACCGGGCCCGGTACACGGGGCCTGACCTTCAAGTTCACCACGCGCCACACACCTTCACCAACAAGTCTCATGCGGCAGCATGGCTGGTAGCCGAGGAAAACCTGATCTCACGCGATGTGTGGTCGTCACCTGAGACACGGGCAGCAAAGCCACGTGGCCTGACTGTGAGCGAATGGATCGAGCGGGTCATCACAGCCCGGCAGACGCGCACAAGGAAGCCCCTGGCGCCCACCACAGCTGACTTGTATCGCAAAGACACACGGCTACGGATCACCGGTCCCCTGGGGGGCGTGCTCGTCACAGAGCTCAACTCGGCCCGCGTCGCCGAATGGTGGGACGGCCTCGACTCGTCCACTCCCAGTCAGAACAGCCGTGCCTATCTGTTGCTCAAGTCGGCCATGGCAGATGCCGTTGAGGACGGGATCATCTCGGCCAACCCTTGCAGGCTCAAGGGTGCTGGGAAGCCGCTGCCAGCGCACCGTGGGCAGGCCCTGAGCATCGGCGAGGTACTGGCATACTTGCAGGCCGTCCCAGACGCCCACAGGCTTCCACTCGCGGTCACAGTGTGGTCCGGTCTGCGCTCAGGTGAGGTGCGCGGACTGCGGGTGATGGACGTCGATCTCACGCGCCGTCAACTGCACGTCGAACAGGCCGTGAGCCGGGTACGGGTATCCCCGCACAGCTTCGACTGGCGCACCGCAGCACCGAAGACTGACGCCGGACACCGGACCGTGGCACTACCCACCACGCTCGTGGAACCACTGCGAGAGTGGCTTACTGCGCACCCGGAACGCGGCAGGCGGGAGCTCCTGTTTCCGGCGAGCGACGGGCACAGCCCTATGGCAGAAAGCGTGATACGGGACGCCCACCTGAAGGGTCGAGCAGCCGTTGGCAGGCCAGAACTCACCGTGCACGATCTACGGCGCACAGCGGCAACGCTGGCAGCACAAGGCGGGGCCACCACCCGCGAGCTTATGCGCCTGCTCGGCCACACGACAGTGGCCGTTGCCATGCAATACCAAGTCGCCGCCGAAGCCAGAGATCGGGACCGAGCAGACAAGTTGGATGCGGCCATCCGAGCAGCTGAGGGGTCAATCGCCTGACCAACGAGCTCTATCCCCACCGGCGGCCCCGATGTCCACCAGGGCCAGACTTTTCAGTCGATCCCCTGAGAAGGTCCTTCTGCGACGGTTGAACCTGCAACAAGTTGCGTGAGAGCCAATCTGAGCCGAGTGAGTCAGACGCTCCAGGCGTCGAATGGCGCATCGGGCACAGGTTCTTCAAGGATGAGCGGCTCGGGCTGGGTCCGAACCGGAGGGTTCAGCTCCCGGAGTACGTCGAGGAAGCGCCGGGACAGCGCCGCGTAATCGCGTGCGGAAATTTCCGGATCGTCGAGTCGCGCGGCCAGCGCGTCGCGCAGCTGCTCCAGGGCCTGCCGCTCTGAACCGGTCCTGGACGCGGTCAGAAGTGTCCTTAACCGGCTCTTCGTCATTCAGCGTGG
>JBAQVA010000235.1:0-3100 GCA_049297835.1 Propionibacterium sp. | reverse complement strand
ATCGCAGGCCGCGCCGCCTCCGCAGCGTCCGGCGCCGCCGCCTGCCGCACCCGAGCCGAAGGAGTAACCCGGACATGACCTCGCACACCGACTCCGACACGACGTATCCGCTGCGGCCGGTGCAGTTCTCCCGCCTGACCAAGCGCGGCATCATGCTCGGCCTCTCCCTGCCGCAGCTCGTCGTCCTGGCCGTCGCCGTCTTCGCCCTCGTCGCCGGCCTGTATCTGGCCGGCGGGAAAGGGCTCATGTTCACGAGCCCGGTCTGGGGCTCCTGCGCCCTGGTCGCCGCGGTCCCGGCCGGCGGACGCAAGCTCATCGAGTGGGTGCCCATCGTGGCCCGCTGGGCATCGCGGACCTACTTCGGCCAGCTCCTGTTCCGTCGCCGCGTCATCAAGCCGAGGCCTGCCGGGACCCTCGCCCTGCCCGGCGACGCCGCGCCCTTGCGCGAATGGGAGGACCCCGAGACCGGGGCCGCGATGATCCACGACCCCCACGCCCAGACCCTCACCGCGATCATCGGCGTCTCCCACCCTGCGTTCGTGCTGCTGGACCCGGGCGAGCAGCAGCGGCGCGTCTCCGGGTGGGGCCGTGTGCTGGCCTCCGCGTGCAGGTCCGGGCGGATCGCCCGCATCCAGGTCTCCGAGCGGACCCTGCCGGACTCCGGCACGGGGCTGGCGGAGTGGTGGCGTACGCACGGCACCGACGACGGCTCCTGGGCCGCGACCGTCTACCAGGACCTCATCAACAGGGCCGGCCCCGCCGGCGAACGCCACGCCACCACCATCTCGCTTGCCTTGGACATGAACGCCGCCTCCCGGCAGATCAGGACCTCCGGCGACGGGATGCGCGGGGCCGCCGCCGTGCTGCGCCAGGAGATGACCACCCTCACGACCGCGCTGCGTGCCGCAGAGCTCACCTCGACCGGATGGCTCACCCCCGGCGAGGTCGCCGTGATCCTCCGCAGCGCCTACGACCCCGCCGCCGCGCCCGCCCTAGAGCGGCATGGCGCGCTCGGGCGTGAGCTCGCCACCGCCAGCCCGGTCGCGGTCACCGAGACCGGGGAGAGGCTGCGGTCGGACTCCGCGTTCCATGCGGTGCTGTGGATCAACGAATGGCCCCGGTCCCTGGTCTATCCGGGGTTCCTGGCGCCCCTCGTGCTCTCCACCGGCATCCTGCGCACCCTCGCCCTGCACTACACCCCGGTGCGCGCCGACCAGGCCGCCCGCGACCTGCGGAAGAAGAAGACCGAACTCATCTCCGACGCCGCCCAGCGGCGCAAGCTCGGCCAGGTCGAGGACGCCGGCGCCTCCGCCGAGCTCGACGATGTGCTCCAGCAGGAAGCCGACCTCACCGCAGGCCACGGCGTCCTGCGCGTCACCGGGCTCATCTCCGTCTCCGCTCCGAACGCGGAAGCCCTCGACGCCGCGGTCGCCGCGATCGAGCAGGCCGCCATCCAAGCGAGCTGCGAGACCCGCAGGCTCGTCGGCCAGCAGGCCCAGGCGTTCACCGCCGCCGCGCTCCCGCTGTGCCGCTCAGTGTGACTGCGCGGCGGGCTTGGCCGAAGCGGCTTCCCTTGCTGCTTCGAGTCGGCTGAAGTGGGCCGCTTCCGGCACGATGTCGGGCCGGATTGAGTGCATGACCTCGTAGGTGTTGTTGACGAGGATAAAGCCGTCGGAAGCCATCGCGCTTGCGGCAAAGGTGACTTCGTCGTCTCCGAGCGCGTCCAAGAGCTCGGCATTGTCGTCGCCGTGGACAAGGTCCCCATAGAGGTACTTACGAGCGATGTCGTTGTCCCAAGAGTCGATCCGGGGCCCAACCGCGTCTGGGTCGATCGGCGCCTGCATGATCCTCATGCGTCGTACCGGATAGGAGGACCACGCGGCGTTGAGCTCAGCGAGCCGCTCGTGATTCTTGCTGTCGCCTTCAGAGCGGAAAGCCTCCAGAGCAGGCAGCACCTTGTTCCACGCCAGACGATCTGACTTGAGCGTGAGCGGCCTGATGAGCGTCAAGGAATAGGCAACCTGTTCTTTCGGAGGGATAGTCAACCGCAGGTTCTCGACGTGGCTCCCGCCCGTGGCCTTGTCGACGATCAAGTTGAGGTGAATCTGCTGCCCAAGCTTCAGGGCATCTTCCCGTTGCGCCAGCTCGCACCCGAAGATGCCCTCCGCGCGCCTCTTGAAAAGTCGGAGCGTCTGCTCATGCTGCGCCTTCTTGTCGTCCGCCACGTTCTGACCGTACTCAGGCCCTCAGACGCTGCGGGCCTCGGCGCACTTGGCCTCTGAACATCCTCTCGACTGCCGAGGAGCATCAGATGCCGACCTTCGATGACCCCAGGGCGGACGCCGCCGAGGCATCCGCCGCCCTCCGCAGCCTCGCCCACGCCACCCGCGCCATGCCCGAACCCGCCGACACCTACCCGGTGATCGGCGAACTGCTCGCCGGAGTCCGGTCGCTGCGGCAGGTGCTCTACCAGCTCGGCAACGCCCACCTCGGCAACCGGGAGCGGGCCTACGACGACGCCGGGAACCACACCGCCGGGTCGATGGCCGCCGCCCTCGCGGCCGATGAGCTGCACCAGGCCGGCGTGCTGCTGGCCGCCGTGGAGCAGCACCTCGACGCCGCCTCCCAGCACTCCGGCCGCATCGCCTGGCACCCCGTCCAGGCCGCTGAGGAGGCCGAGGCTGTCGGGGCCGAGCCGGTGCGGCGATGGGTCAGCGTCGTGTTCTTGCAGGGCGAGGAGGCCGATGCGGTGCTGGACATCATTGACCGGCACGGCACGGATGCCGCGATCGAGCACCTCGCGAACTTCGACTACGGCGAGGAGACCACGCAGGTCGCGCTCGAGAACGGCTACGTCTACGACGAGCCTCCGCGCGGTCTCCTGGACCGGGTGGCAGCCAAGGACGCCCACACGCTCACCTACAGCCCGTTCCTTGGGCACGTCACACTGCTGCGCGAGCACGACGCCCGGCCCGACCCGGCCCTCTCCGACATCAACCACCCGGCGACAACAGGCCGCGCGCTCGCCCGACCCAGCCGCGGCGGGGTCGGCGCGGAGGCGGACTGGTTCTCCCGTCCGGCCTCGTCGTCGGTGCAGGGT
>JBAQVA010000234.1:0-17557 GCA_049297835.1 Propionibacterium sp. | reverse complement strand
CAGGTACCCGGCGCGTGGCACCTGGACCAGCACCGGGCCGGCGGCAAGGCCGGCGCGGATCGTCTCGAAGACGATGCCCGGCAGCCTGGTCGCCCGCGCCAGCGGGTCACGTCTGAGCGCCTCGTCGGAGTCGGCGGCCACCCTCACCGGTGCGCACCGACGTCTGGTCACCGCCGGTGCCGAGCCGATCGGCGCCAGCCAGCCGCGCTCGATCCAGCTCTGCACCTCGGCCGTGCGGGCGTGGGAACCCATCAGCAGGGCGCACTGCGCCTGGGAGGCCCTGATCGCGGCGACATCCCTGGCGTGGCAGTAGGGGGCCCTCGGCTCGGAGAGCAGGTCGTCGCCGTCGTCCCACAGACAGATCAGCCCGAGCTCCTGAACCGGCGCGAAGACCGCACCCCGGGTGCCGACCAAGACCCTGGCCTGCCCCCGGGCGACGGCGAGGTAGTTGCGGTAACGGGCGGCAGGACCGAGTTCGGAGTGCAGCTCCGCCAGGCAGCCCAGCCCCACCACGTCGCCCAGCACATCGCGGACCCGCCTGGCCTCGGTGACATCGGGAACCACCACGAGCACACCGCGGCCGGCCCGTACCGCCGCCAGGGTGGCCTGGACGAACCCCCGCGTCCAGTCGTCGGCACCCGCCTGGTCGCGTTTCCAGCGCGGAGACACCGCCCAGTGGGCGCGCACCGGCTCGCCGGAAGCCACCATGTCCAGGAAGCGCTGCCCGCCGGGGTCGTCGACGAGTCCGCCGCCCGGTGACTCCCCCGCCACCGGCTCCGGCCAGGGTCTCGGCTCGGCGGCTTCGGTCGCCGCATGACGCGGTGGCACGGCCAGACGCAGGACATCGGCGAAGGTGCCCGCACAGTGGTCGGCGACGGCTCTGAGCAATTGCACCTGCTCGGGCAGCAGCACCGGCTCCGGGGAGATCACCTTGTTGAGCGCGGAGAGCTTCTCCACCGGTGAGCTGGCGGGCAGCTCGACGACGAAGCCGTTGGCCATGCGTCCGGCGAACCGGGCCCGGACCCGCACGCCCACGGCGATGTCGGCGGCCATCCCGGCAGGGATCGAATAGTCGAAGAAGCGGTCGAGATGGGGAAGGTAGACGTCGAGTGCCACCCGCGCGATGGCTGGCGGCTGCTGCGGTGCGCCGGCCGCGTCCGCTCGCGCCCGGGTGGTCTCGTCCATGGCAGCGATACTAGGGGCCGGCACTGACAGATTCGCCCGTCGCCCGCCAGCCCCATCGCGACGGGCACCACCACGACAGCTGGCACCGGCACGACGCGAGCTGGACGCACCGAGGGCGTCCCCGCTGCTCCCGCCAGCCCACAACGATGATGGGCATCACTGTGCCGGTGAACTCACCGCACAACTGATGCCCATCACGCAGAAGGCGTCAGGACTCAGCCGCGGACGGCCCGTGCCAGGGCGTCCGCGCGATCAGTCCGCTCCCAGGTGGCCTCGGGCAGCTCGCGACCGAAGTGCCCGTAGTTCGTGAACCGGCTGTAAATGGGACGCAGCAGGTCCAGGTCCTCGATGATCGACTTGGGACGCAGGTCGAAGACGGTGTTCACGGCGTCCACCAGCTGGTCGTCGGGCACCGCTCCGGTTCCGAAGCTGTCCACGTAGAGGCTCGTCGGACGCGCCCGGCCGATCGCATAGCTGACCTGCACCTCGCACCGCGAGGCGAGCCCTGCGGCGACCACATTCTTCGCCACCCAGCGCGCGGCGTAGCTCGCCGAACGGTCCACCTTGCTGGGGTCCTTGCCGCTGAAGGCACCGCCACCGTGGCGCGCCATGCCGCCGTAGGTGTCGACGATGATCTTGCGACCGGTCAGCCCGGCGTCGCCCTGCGGTCCGCCGATGACGAACTTTCCGGAGGGGTTGACCAGCACCGTGGGACTGCTGGAATCGATGTCATAGCTGGCCAGCACCGGGTCGATGACCTCGCGGCGAACCGCCGGGGTGAGGAAGCTGTCGAGCTCGACGTCGGGGGCGTGTTGGGTGGAGATCACCACATTGCGCACCCTCACCGGCTTCGCGCCGTCGTACTCGATGGTGGCCTGGGTCTTGCCGTCGGGCGCCAGCTCCGGCAGCGTGCCGTCGCGCCGGACCTGCGCGAGCCTCAGTGAGAGCCGGTGCGCGAGGTGGATGGGCAGCGGCATGAGCTCGGGGGTCTCGGTGCAGGCATAGCCGAACATGAGGCCCTGGTCGCCGGCGCCCTGACGATCCGCGTCGTCGGTGGCCAGCGCGTTGCGCTCCTCCCAGGAGTGCTCGACTCCCTGGGCGATGTCGGGCGACTGGTTGTTCAGCGCGACCATGACGCCGCAGGTGGCCCCGTCGAGACCCTTGTCGAACGAGTCGTAGCCGATCTCGAGCATCCGGGCGCGTGCCACATCGGCGATCGCGACATAGGACTCGGTCGTCGCCTCGCCGGCGACCACCGCGACACCATTGCTCACCAGCACCTCGACGGCGGTGTGCGAATGCGGGTCCTGACGCAACATCTCATCGAGAATCGAATCCGCAATGGCGTCCGCGACCTTGTCCGGATGTCCCTCGGTGACCGATTCGGACGTGAAGAGTCTGCTCATCCTCTGACTTTCTGCCCGACCACGAGTCGGGACTCACAAACGGCCGGCAGGCCCCCGCTCAGGCGGGATCGATGCCGCCGAAGGGATCATTCAGGTCGAACTCGGGATCCTTGGCAGCCTCGGCGCGCGCCTGGGCCTCCGCCTCGGGATCGATCTTGGTGTACTCGAGCACACCGGCCTGGATCTCCCGAAGGGCGATGGACAGCGGCTTCTCCTGGACGCTCGTCTCCACCAGCGGCCCGACGTTCTCCAGCAGCCCCTCGCCGAGCTGGGAGTAGTAGGCGTTGATCTGGCGGGCCCGCTTTGCGGCGAACAGCACGAGTCGGTACTTCGAATCGACGTGCTGGAGCAGGTCATCGACAGGAGGATTGATGATGCCTTCGGAAGGAACGGTGGTCAAGTTGCTGCCTCGTCTTGTCCCCCGCTGCAGCGGGGATCTCTGGTCGGGCAGTGCCTGGTCGACACTGCCTGGTTGGCATCCTCCGGTCGCGGCGTCGACTGGTTCGACAACGCCCGGCCCGAGGACACCGGTCGGAACACGGTTCACGGATGCAGGTCAGCGAGCCGCGGCATGCGCCGCAGGCTCACATTCCCATCAACCTTACCAGCTCGCCGACAGTCGTCTCGACCTCGTCGTTCACGACGATGTGGTCGAACTCCGGTTCGGCGGCCAGCTCCTCGTGCGCGGTGCGCAGCCGGCGGGCCTGCTGGGCGGGGGTCTCGGTGCCGCGGCCCCGCAGCCTGCGGATCAACTCGTCCCAGCTGGGCGGTGCCAGGAAGATCTGTGCCGCCTTCGGATAGCTCTCGCGCACCTGACGGGCCCCCTGCAGGTCGATCTCGAGGATCACCCGCCGGCCCTGCGCGACGGCCCGCTCCACGGGCTCCCGGGGCGTCCCGTAGCGGGCGGCGCCGTGCACGGTGGCCCACTCGAGCAGCCCCCCGGTGGACATCAGCTGGTCGAAGCGGTGGTCGTCGACGAAGTGGTACGAGACTCCGTCCACCTCACCGGGCCGCGGTGCCCGCGTCGTCGCGGACACCGAGACGAAGACCTCCGGATGGAGCTCGTGGAGCCGGGCGACAACCGTGCCCTTGCCCACTGCGGTCGGCCCCGAGATCACGTAGACCCGGCAGCCGCTGTCCGCGCCGTGCCCCTCGTGCATCGGTGCATCGTCGGTACGTGAGGGAACCGCCGCGGTCTCAGTCATCGATCAGTGGAACTCCGTCTTGAGGCCCGCGACCTGGTGGCGGCCGAGTCCGCGCACCCGTCGGTTCGGGGCAATGTCGAGGCGCTCCATGATATCCGCTGCCCGCTTCTCCCCGACCCGCGGGAGCGCCTTGAGCAGATCGACGACCTTCACGTGCGCCAGGATCTCGTCGGAGCTCGCGATGTCGAGGGCCTCGCCGAGGCTGAGGGTTCCGCTGCGAACCTTCTCCTTGAAGTCAGCACGTGCCCTGCGCGCTTGGGTGGCAGCATCACGAGCGGACCGGAGCTGTTCAGGTGACAACGTCGGAATGGCCACTGTCGTACTCCAATCGTGTCGGCCGGACGCCCAATTTGGCCGGCCATGCTCATAAGGTACAACGCCCTTGCCGTCATGTTCACGAGCCAGGCTGCACCGATGCCAAATTGGCGCCCTGTCATGGGCAGACGCCGCGATCCGGGCTCAGCGCAGCACGAGTGCGGCAGCCGCCCGCCGCAGCTCCCGGTGATCCGGGCCGGCCGCGAGCACCCCCCGGGAGGCGCTGGGCAGCACCCGCCGGACGGCGTCCCCGAAGATCGCGGAGAGACCCTCGACGGTGCCGCCCTGCGCGCCGATGCCCGGTGCGAGCACCCATCCGGTGAAGCCCGCCAGATCGACACCCGAGCGGTCGTGGGTGGCGCCGATCACCAGCCCGATGTCCGGGGAGCCGTGCGCCGCGTTCTCCGCGCTCGCGGCGTCGACGACCCGCTGGGCGACGGTACGGGACTCGTACTCGGCGAACTGGACGCCGCGCCCCTCCGGATTGCTGGTGTGACACAGCACGAACAGACCGCGGCCGGTCTCGTGCGCCAGGTCGAGTGCCGGACGCAGCGACCCGAAGCCGAGATAGGGGCTCACGGTGATCGAGTCCGCGGCCAGCTCGGCGTCCGGGGCAAGGTAGGCGCGCGCATAGGCGCTCATCGTCGAGCCGATGTCGCCGCGCTTGACGTCGAGGATCGACACCGCACCGGCCTCGCGGACATCGCCCAGCACCCGGGCGAGCACTGCCAGGCCCGCGGAACCGAAGACCTCGAAGAAGGCGCTCTGCGGCTTGAAGACCGCCACCTGCCCGCCCAGCGCCGCCACCGTCTCGCGGCAGAAGCGCTCGACACCCGAGGGGTCGTAGTCCAGGCCCCAGGCCCGGACCAGCTTCTCGTGCGGATCAAGGCCCACGCACAGGCGACCGCGCTGCTCGCACAACCGCGCGAGCCGCTCCCCGAAGCCCGTCGGGCACGCGCCCGTCGCCGCGCTCATGCCACCGTCCGCAGACGGTCGGGGCGGCAGAGCTTGTTGATGCCCAGCACCAGGGCCGGGCCCTCGAAGATGAATCCGGTGTACACCTGCACGAGTGCCGCGCCGGCGTCGAACATCGCCTGCGCGTCATTGGGCGTCATGATGCCGCCGACCGCCATCACGGGCAGATCGCTGTGACGCCCGATCCAGCGCACCCGCTCCAGCGCCAGCCGGGTCAGCGGGGCCCCGGAGAGGCCGCCTGCCTGACCAGAGAGGTGCTGGTCCTCCGGGGCGATCCCGTTGCGTCCCAGGGTGGTGTTGGTGGCCACCAGCCCGGAGACGCCGGTGTCCTGGCAGACGCCGACCAGCTCGTCCAGCTCGCCGAGCGGCAGGTCAGGAGCGAGTTTCACGAAGATCGGGACGGGGTTGTCCGGATCGAGCTCCCGTGCCCGGCCCACCAGCGCGCCGGTGAGCTCCTCCAGCTGACGGCGGGCCTGCAGGCTGCGCAGGCCGGGCGTGTTGGGGCTGGAGACGTTGACCGCGAGGTAGTCGGCGTGGGGTGCGAGGGTCTCCAGGCTGAACAGGTAGTCGGCAACGGCCTCGTCGAGCGGCACCCTCTTCGTCTTGCCGATCGAGACGCCGAGGGGGCATCCGAGCTTGTTGTTGCCGCGCGCGACACCCGCCCCGGAGAGCCGGGCGGCGAGCGCCTCGGCGCCGTTGTTGTTGAAGCCCATCCGGTTGATGATCGCCCGGCTGCGGATCAGCCTGAACAGCCTCGGGCGCGGGTTGCCCGGCTGGGCATGGGCGGTGACGGTGCCCAGCTCCGCGTAGCCGAAGCCCAGCGGAGCCCAGGCCGACGCCGCCACGCCGTCCTTGTCGAGGCCCGCCGCGACGCCGACCCGTCCGGGGAAGTGGATACCGGCCACGTCGACCGGGTTCTTGTCGCGGTCGAGCAGCCACTGCACCATGCCCATGAGGGTCTCGGGCAGATGGCCCAGCGTGCTGATCAGCTGGCCGTGGATCTTCTCGGGATCACCGCCGTGCATGGTGAACAGCAGGGGGCGCACGCACCCCAGGTAGCCGGCGCGCAGCGCGCGCACCGAGACCTCGTCGAGATCCACGTCAGGCACGATTCCCCCTGTCAGGCCGCTCATCCGGCGGCATTCCTCGCAGCATCGAGATGCGCGGCCATGTCCTGGCCCCACTCCTGCAGCGACTTGACGCCGATCTGGCCGCGCCGCATCGCCTGGATGCCCTGGACGGCCGATTCGAGCCCCTGGACCGTGGTGATGGAGGGCACGCCGTGCAGGATCGCCGCGGTGCGGATCTCGTAGCCGTCACCGCGTGGCCGCCCGCCGCGGGTCTCACCGGTGGGGGTGTTGAAGATCAGGTCGACCTTCTCGGAGTCGATGAGGTCGACGATCGTCGGCTCCCCGTCCGGGCCGGTGCCCTCGCTGAACTTGCGCACCGTCGAGACGTCCATGTCGTGCATCTGCAACATGCTCGCGGTGCCCGCCGTGGCGAGGATCCGGAAGCCCATCTCCGCGAGCTCCCTGAGCGGCAGGATGATGTGACGCTTGTCGCGGTTGGCCGCCGAGACGAAGACCGTGCCGCTGGTGGGCAGTGCCCCGTAGACGGCTGCCTGGGCCTTGGCGAAGGCCACCCCGAAGGAGTTGTCGATACCCATGACCTCGCCGGTGGAGCGCATCTCCGGCCCCAGCAGGGTGTCGACGCTGCGGCCCGAGGAGGTGAGGAAGCGGTTGAAGGGCATCACCGCCTCCTTCACCGCGATCGGCATGCCGCCCCAGCGGGCCGCCCCGTCCGCCCCGGCGCGCAGCACGCCCGAGCCGCGCAACTGCTCGATGCTGGAACCCAGCATGATCAGGGCTGCCGCCTTGGCCAGCTGGGTGTTCGTGGCCTTCGAGACGAAGGGCACCGTCCGGCTGGCCCGGGGATTGGCCTCGAGCACGTAGAGCGTGTCGGAGGCAAGCGCGTACTGGATGTTGATCAGTCCCCGCACGCCCACGCCGGCCGCGATGGCGGTCGTGCTCGCCCGGATCCGGTCGATGACCTCGTCGCCCAGGGTGGCCGGGGGAAGGGAGCAGGCCGAGTCGCCGGAGTGGATGCCGGCCTCCTCGATGTGCTCCATGATCCCGCCCAGGTACAGCTCGTGCCCGTCGTAGAGGGCGTCGACATCGATCTCGATCGCATCGTCGAGGAAGCGGTCGACCAGGACCGGCGAATCGGGGCCGATGAGGGTGGAGTTCTCGATGTAACTGCGCAGCGCGTCCTCGTCGTAGACGATCTCCATGCCACGCCCGCCCAGCACATAGCTGGGCCGCACGAGCACCGGATAGCCGATCTCGGCGGCGACCGTACTGGCGTCCTCGAAGCTGGTGGCCATGCCGTACTTGGGGGCGGGAAGACCGGCGTCGTCGAGGACCCTCTCGAAGGCCTCGCGGTCCTCGGCGAGGAAGATCGCCTCCGGGCTGGTGCCGACGATCGGCACCCCGGCGTCCTTGAGCTGCTGGGACAGCTTCAGCGGGGTCTGCCCGCCGAGCTGGACGATGACTCCGGCCACCGGACCCGCCTGCGTCTCCGCGTGGTAGACCTCGAGGACGTCCTCCAGGGTGAGCGGCTCGAAGTAGAGGCGGTCGGCGGTGTCGTAGTCGGTGGACACCGTCTCGGGATTGCAGTTGACCATGACGGAGGCGAAGCCGTTCGCGGACAGCACCTGCGCGGCGTGCACGCAGGAGTAGTCGAACTCGATGCCCTGTCCGATGCGGTTGGGCCCGGAGCCGAGGATCAGCACGGCGGGCCTGGTCCGCGGCTCGACCTCGGTCTGCTCGTCATAGCTCGAGTAGTGGTACGGCGTGCGCGCCGCGAACTCTGCAGCGCAGGTGTCGACCGTCTTGTAGACCGGGCGGATGCCCAGCTCCCAGCGCAGCTTGCGGACCCGGGCCGCCGGCACATTGCGCAGGAGGCCGATCTGGGCGTCGGACAGTCCGTTGCGCTTTGCCTCGCGCAGCAGTTCCTCGTCGAGCTCGGCGGCCCCGCGCACCTGCTCGCCGATCTCGTGGACGAGGGCGAGCTGGTCGAGGAACCAGGGATCGATGCCGGTCAGCTCGTGCAGCCGCTCCACGCCCACGCCGCGGCGCATCGCGAGCTCGACCTCGATGATGCGCCCGTCGTGGGGCCGGGCGACGCTGGCCAGCAGCTCGTCCAGGTCACCCTCGGCGGACTCGTCGGACAGCCAGAATCCGCCGCCGTGCTCGGTCGAGCGGAGGGCCTTGCCGAGTGCCTCGGTGAAGTTGCGCCCGATGGCCATCGCCTCGCCGACCGACTTCATGTGCGTGGTGAGCGTCGAGTCGGCGTAGGGGAACTTCTCGAAGGCGAACCGGGGCACCTTCACCACGACGTAGTCGAGGGTCGGCTCGAAGCTCGCGGGGGTCTGCTGGGTGATGTCGTTGGGGATCTCGTCGAGGGTGTACCCCACCGCGACCTTGGCGGCGATCTTGGCGATCGGGAAACCGGTCGCCTTGGAGGCCAGCGCGGAGGACCGCGAGACCCGCGGGTTCATCTCGATGACGATCATCCGCCCGTCGACCGGGTTGATCGCGAACTGGATGTTGCACCCTCCGGTGTCCACGCCGACGGCCCGGATGATGGCGATGCCCACATCGCGCATCCACTGGTACTCCCGGTCGGTCAGCGTCATTGCCGGTGCCACCGTGATGGAGTCGCCGGTGTGCACCCCGATCGGGTCGAAGTTCTCGATGGAGCAGACGATCACGACATTGTCGGCCTTGTCGCGCATCACCTCCAGCTCGTACTCCTTCCAGCCGAGGATCGACTCCTCGGCCAGCACCTCGGTGACCGGGCTGGCGTCCAGGCCGATGTGGGCCATCTGGATGAGCTCCTCGCGGTCGCGCGCGATGCCGGAGCCCACTCCCCCCATCGTGTAGCTGGGACGCAGCACCAGCGGGTAGCCCAGCTCGTCGGCGGTCGCCAGGATCTCCTCGACGCTGTGACAGATCGCCGAGCGGGCCACCTCGGGTGTGCCGCCGGGGAAGTCGCCCAGGGCCTGGACGATCTCCTTGAACTTCTCGCGGTTCTCGCCGCGCTGGATGGCGTCCACATCGGCACCGATGAGCTCCACCCCGTGACGCTCAAGAGCGCCGGAGTCGTGCAGGGCGATGGCGGTGTTCAGCGCGGTCTGCCCGCCGAGGGTGGCGAGCAGCGCGTCCGGGCGCTCCTTGGCGATGACCTTCTCGACGAACTCAGGGGTGATCGGCTCGAGATAGGTGGCGTCGGCGAACTGGGGATCGGTCATGATCGTGGCCGGATTCGAGTTCACCAGGATGACCCGGTAGCCCTCTTCGCGCAGCACCCGGCAGGCCTGCGTGCCCGAGTAGTCGAACTCGGCCGCCTGGCCGATGACGATCGGACCGGAGCCGATGACCAGGATTGATGAGATGTCGGTGCGCTTGGGCATCAGGCCTGCTTCCCCTCGACGGATGTGTGCCCGTCCGAGTCGTGCTCGACCATCAGCTGGGCGAAGCTGCCGAACAGATGACTGGCATCGTGCGGTCCGGCGGCGGCCTCCGGGTGGTACTGCACCGAGAAGGCCCGCAGCGCGCCGTCCCGGGTCACCCGCAGCCCCTCGACGACGTCGTCGTTGAGGCAGATGTGGGAGACCTCGACCTGGCCGTAGTCGGTGTCGTTGACCCCCTCGCGGGGTGCGTCGACCGCGAAACCGTGGTTGTGGGCAGTGATGTCGACCCGCCCGGTGGCCCGGTCCAGGACGGGCTGGTTGATCCCGCGATGACCGTACTTGAGCTTGTAGGTGTCGAATCCCAGCGCCCGGCCGAGCACCTGGTTGCCCAGGCAGATGCCGAAGACGGGAAGCTCCGCTTCCAGCGCCCGGCGGGCCAGTTCGACCGAGCTGGTCAGCGTCGCCGGGTCCCCCGGGCCGTTGCTGAAGAACAGCCCGTCGGCGCCGGTGGCCAGCACGTCCTGCCAGTCGGCGGTGGCCGGGAGCACGTGCACCTCCATGCCGCGTTCGGCCATCCGGTGCGGGGTCATCGACTTGATCCCGAGGTCGATGGCGGCGACGGTGAAACGCCGCGTCCCCTCGGCGTGCACCACCTGCGGCCGATCGGTGGTGACATCGCCGACCAGGTCGGCGCCTGCCATCTTCGGGGACGCGAGCACCTGCTCGAGCAGCTGGTGGGGATCCAGCTGCGTCGAGCTGATCCCCACCCGCATGGCCCCGCGTTCGCGCAGGTGGCGGGTCAGTTCCCGGGTGTCGATGTGGCTGATCCCGACGATCCCCTGGGCCCTGAGCTCGTCGTCGAGGCTGCGGCGGCTGCGCCAGTTGCTGGCCACCCGCGAGGGATCGCGGACGACATAGCCGGACACCCAGATGCGCGAGGACTCGTCGTCCTCGTCGTTCCACCCGGTGTTTCCGATGTGCGGAGCGGTGGCGATGACCACCTGGCCGTCGTAGCTGGGATCGGTCAGCGTCTCCTGGTAGCCGGTCATCCCGGTGGTGAACACCGCCTCACCGAAGGTCTGTCCCACGGCCCCGAACGATCGGCCGCGGAAGGTGCGTCCGTCCTCGAGAACCAGAATCGCGCCGTGTTCGTTCGCGCTCATGACCGTCCTTCCCTGCCGCGCGGGCAGGCTCAGATGTGCAGACCGAGGCCGGAAGTCTCCGGCGAGTTTATCAGCCACGTCCGTCAGGGCAGCCGGAAACGCTGCCCACGGACGTCTCCCGCACGCGCCGGGCCGGGGCACAGCGTCCGGGGAAGTGTTCAGACCGTGCGGCCGTCGGCGGCCTTGGAGAGCATGCCGTTGAGGAAGGCGACGGACTCGTCGGTGCTCAACTCGTCGGCCAGCTCCAGGGCTTCACTGATCACGGCCTGGGTCGGGATGTCGGTGTTGTCCAGCTCCCAGACCGCGATCCGGGCCAGATTGCGGTCGATGCGCGGCATGCGTTCCAGCGTCCAGTCCCCCGCGAGGCACTCGGCGATCCGCTGGTCGACCTCGCCGCGATGGGCGAGATAGCCGTCGAGGATCACCTGGGTGTACTCGCGCACCCCGGTGTCACCCTCCTGACGGCGCCGGTCGATGACCTGCTCGACGGCCTGCCTGCGCAGGTCCGCCTCGAAGAGGATGTCCAGGGCCTGCTTGCGCGACTTGGTGCGCGAGGAGTGACGAGCCCCGGCACTGTCCGTGCTGGAGACCTTGAAGGCGCCGGGCACCGGGGGATGTTCCCCGGGGGCCAGCGGGATGATCTTTTCCTGGGAGTCGGTCATCGGTCCTATGCGCGCCCGAGGTAGCTGCCGTCGTCGGTGCTGACCTTGACCTTCTCGCCGGTGGAGATGAACAGCGGGACCTGCACCTGCTTGCCGGTCTCGAGGGTGGCCGGCTTGGTGCCGCCGGTGGAGCGGTCGCCCTGCAGACCGGGCTCGGTGTAGGTGACCTCGAGCTCGACGCTGGCCGGCAGGTCCACGTACAAGGGGGTGCCCTCGTTGGTGGCCACTGTCACGGTGCTGCCCTCGAGCATGTAGTCCTTCGCGTCGCCCAGGACGTCGAGCGGGATGGTCAGCTGCTCGTAGGAGTCGGTGTCCATCACGACGAAGCCGCTGGGGTCGCTGTAGAGGTACTGCATGTCGCGCCGGTCGACCTGGGCCATCTCGATCTTGGTGTCAGCGGGGAAGGTGCGGTCGACGACCTTTCCGTTGAGCACATTCTTGAGCTTGGTCCGCACCACCGTGTTGCCCTTGCCGGGCTTGTGGTGCTGGAACCACAGGACCTGCCACAGCTGGCCGTCCAGATTCAGCACTGTGCCGTTCTTGATGTCGTTGGTCGTTGCCACGTGTTCGCCTTTCGCACTGACGGGTTCGGGCCGGACGCTCCTCGCCCGCCACCGGGGTCATTCAGCCGCGATCATCCATACTAGCTGCTCCCCGCGCGGGGGCCGAGCTGCGCCTGGCCGACCGACGGCTCAGCGCCGCCCGCGGATCTCGTCGACCGCCTGCTCGCGCTCGCGGGCGTGGGCCAGGGAGCGTTCCCGCAGGAAGTCGACGACCTCGGCCGGGCAGCGGCCCTGGACGTCTCGGCCAGGATCCCGGACACGGCGTTCGAGGGCATCGGCGATGCCGAGGATGTTCGCGCTGGACTGGTTCTGGCTCATCTTGGCCTTGCCGACGACCGAGTCGATGAGCACCTCGATGCCCACCGCGGAACGCACCAGCCCGTCGAGCATCCGTGCCGGCAGCGATCCGAAGTCGAACTCGCTGGCCTGCGCCTCGACGAGCTCCGCGAGGCAGCGGCGCACCCATTCGGGATCGTCGTGGGCGACCAGCCGGCCGTGGACGTGCATCGTGACGTAGTCCCAGGTGGGAACCGCACCGGGGGCGGGCACGTCGGAGGGGTCGACATAGCTGTCCGGCCCGTGCACGATGACCAGCACCGGACCCTCGTGACGCCACTGGTCATTCACCCTGGCCAGGTGCGCGTGGAGGCTTCCGTGCGTCCCCTCCCCGGGGTGCAGGGTGAAGGGCAGCAGGGTGGCCTCGGGGCCCGAGGGGCCCACGCTCACCAGGTCCGCCACGCGCACCCGCTCCAGCATCCCGCCGAGTTCCTGCGCCGGATGGGCGAAGTGCCCGGGAACGTACATGCTCGGCTCCTCTCGTTCCAGCCATTCCTCCGCCTCGGCCCGGTCCTGCCGGGTGGAGGCGTGCTGACCTCAGCCGGCCTGTCCACCCAGCGCCGCGAAGGACTCGCGGAGCGCCTCCTCGGGCGGATCGACGATCATCTCCACCTCGCCCTGGGCCCGCAGCCCGACGAAACGCAGCGTGTTTCCGCGCACCTTCTTGTCGCGCGCCATGAGCTCGCGCAGGACGGCCCATTCGGTGCCGTGATAGCTCGTGGCGAGCCCCACCCCGGCGAGCGCCCGCCGGAGTCGGTCCACCACCCCGGCGTCCAGGTCCAGCAGCCGGCGGGACAGTTCCGCGGCGAAGACCATGCCCAGCGCCACGCATTCGCCGTGCCGCCGGGTGAAGTGCTCGGAGGCCTCGATGGCGTGGCCGAGGGTGTGCCCGAAGTTCAGCTGCTCGCGGCCGACATGCCTGCCGACGGAGGTGGACTCGCGCAGATCTGCCGAGACGACGCGTGCCTTGACCTGCACGGAACGCGGGATCAGCTCGTGCAGACGCTCACTGCTCACGTCGGCGGCATCGGCCGGGTCCTCCTCGATGAGTTCGAGGGTGCGGGCGTCCGCGATGAAGCCGTGCTTGATCACCTCGGCGAGCCCGCTGCGCACCTCGGCCGCGGGCAGCCCGACCAGCAGGCCGGGATCCTCCAGGACGACCGAGGGCTCCCAGAAGGCGCCGATCAGGTTCTTCCCCTCCGGAAGATCGGCACCGGTCTTGCCGCCGATCCCGGCGTCGACCATGGCGAGGATGGTGGTCGGCACGCTCACCCAGCGCACTCCGCGCAGCCAGGTGGCGGCGACGAAACCGGCGAGATCGGTGGTGGCGCCGCCGCCCACACCCACGACCAGGTCGGTTCGGGTGAACCCGGCCGTGGCCAGCCGGCTCCAGCAGTCCGCCAGCACGGTGGGGGTCTTCGCCGACTCGCCCTCAGGCAGCTCCACGAGCAGCGGCTCGGCACCGGACTCCCGCACCATCCGGGCGGCACGCGTGGCGATCGGGGCAAGCACCCGGGGATGGAAGACGGCGACCCTGGCGGCGGACCCGAGGTGATCGCCGAGCCGCTCGAGCGCGCCGCGACCGATGAGGACGTCGTAGGGATGGTCGGTGGCGAAGTGCGCGGTCTCCAGTGCCGCCCTGTCCGTCTGGCCGTTGCGTGGCCGGGTCGTGCCCGATTCTGCGGTGTCCACCTGTTCTCCTGCCCGGGGATCGATCCCCAGTTCCTGCTCGAGCCGGTCAGCGACCTCGCTCGTGCTCAGTCCGTCCGTGTCGATCCGGTGGCTGGCGACCTCGCGGTAGAACGGTTCCCGTTCGGTGATGAGTGCCCTGAGATGCTCGCCGACGTCCCCGCGCAGCAGGGGACGATGGGTCGATCCGCCGATCCGGGCCACGCCCTCGTCCACGGACTCGTCGAGCCAGACGACCAGCCGGCCGTGCAGCAGCTCGCGGATCCGGGGATTCGTCACCGCTCCCCCACCGAGCGCGATGACGCCGCCGCGACCGAGCAGCTCACGCGTGGCGCGCAGCTCGATCTCGCGGAAGCCGGCCTCGCCGAGCTCCGCGAAGATCTCGGTGATCGCACAACCCTGGTTCTGTTCGACGAATCGGTCGGCATCGACGAAGTCCAGACCGCGTCGGCTGGCAAGGGCATGTCCGACCGAGGTCTTGCCCACTCCGGGCGGCCCGACGAGGACCACCTGCAGACCGTCCGGCCCGCCCTGCGGCGCTGCCTGCTCGCTCACTCGGCGCTCCCGATCCCCTGACCCTCGCTGAGGCCGCGATCGCCCAGCCGCGCCAGGTAGCCGCCCAGATTGCGCTGGCACTCCGCCAGTGAGTCCCCGCCGAACTTGTCCAGGCAGGCCTCCGCCAGCACCAGGGCCACCATCGCCTCGGCCACCACTCCCGCCGCCGGGACCGCACAGACGTCGGAGCGCTGGTGATGTGCCAGCGCCGGCTCACCGGTGCTCACGTCGATGGTGTGGAGCGGGTGGGGCACGGTGGAGATGGGCTTCATCGCCGCACTCACCCGCAGCACGTCACCGGTGCTCATGCCGCCCTCGACACCCCCTGCGCGCCGCGAGGTGCGCAGGATGCCGTCGGGGCCGTTGACGATCTGGTCGTGGGCCTTGCTGCCGCGCAGCCGGGCCAGCGCGAAGCCGTCGCCGACGTCGACGCCCTTGATCGCCTGGATGCCCATGAGGGCCGCGGCGAGGCGGGCGTCCAGCCGGGTGTCGCCCTCGCGCATCGCGCCCAGACCGGGCGGGCAGCCCCAGGCGAGCACCTCGACGACACCGCCCAGGGTGTCGCCGGCGTGCTGACAGGCATCGATCTCCTCCTGGATGCGGGCGCTGGCCTCGGGATCGAAACAGCGCACCGGGTCGGCGTCGATGAGGTCGAGGTCGGCGGCGCGCGGCAGCTCGTCGCGGCGCGCGGCGATGCCGCCGAGCTCCACGACATGGCTGAGCACCGTGATGCCGAAGCCCTGGGCGAGGAAGTTCTTGGCCACCTGGCCGATGGCGACCCTGGCGGCGGTCTCGCGGGCACTGGAGCGCTCGAGGATCGGACGCGCCTCGTCCCAGTCGTACTTCTGCATCCCGGCCAGGTCGGCGTGACCGGGGCGCGGGCGGGTGAGCTTCTCGTTGCGGGCCAGCCCTTCGAGCACTGCGGGGTCGACCTCGTCGGGGCTCATCACCTGTTCCCACTTCGGCCATTCGGTGTTCCCGACCATGATCGCGATCGGCGAGCCGAGGGTCTCGCCGTGGCGGAAACCGGCCAGCAGTGTCACCTCATCGGCCTCGAAGCCCATCCGTGCGCCGCGCCCGGCTCCGAGACGGCGGCGCGCCAGCGCGTCGCGGATGTCGTCGCTGGACACCTTGACGTGGGCGGGAATGCCGTCCAGCATTGCGACCAGCGCCTGGCCATGGGACTCCCCTGCGGTGAGGTAACGAAGCATGTGCCCAGTATCCCAGCTCGGCCGGTCCGGCCCGGTCCGGGACCACTCAGCCGCAGCGCCCCGAGTTGGCGCGGCACCAGCTCTGGAACTCCTGGACGTTCTTCTCGTGGTCCTGGTCGTTGGCGGCGAACTTCGTCTCGCCGGTGTCGGGATTGACGGTCACGAAGTAGTACAGGTCACCGGTCGCCGGGTGCAGGGCGGCATTGATGGCGCTGCGCCCGGGGTTGGAGATCGGCCCCGGCGGCAGCCCGTCGACGAGATAGGTGTTGTAGGGCGAGTTGATGGCACGTTCCGCGTCGGTGGTGGCCACATTGCCCGAGGTGTTGTTGGCGTAGTGCACCGTGGCGTCCGACTGGAGCTTCATGCCCTTGTTCAGCCGGTTGTAGAAGACCTCGGCCATCTGGGGCCCGTACGAGGGGTCGACGGTCTCGCGCTCGATGATCGACGCCACGATGAGGACATCGTAGGGGGACCGGCCGATCTGCTCGGCGCCGCTGACCAGACCCTCGGAGGCAGCGACCTGGTTGAACTGGGTGACCATGTCTGTCATCAGGCTGGTGGCGGTCGTCCGGTCGTCGTAGGGATAGGTCTGCGGGAAGAGGAAGCCCTCGGTCGTGTCCTTCGCCCAGCTGGGCAGACCCAGGGAGCTGGGCTTCGCCGCCACTGCCTCGAAGTCCGCCACCGCGATGCCGGTGGTCTGGTGCGCGCGCTGGAAGACCTCGCTGTTGCGCAGACCCTCGGGGAGGGTCACCGCGTGGGAGACGATGTTCGCCGGGTCCACCAGCACGGCGACGGCGGCCTTCGCCGACATGTGGGTCTTCATCTGGTAGGTGCCGGTGCGGATCGCATTGGTGCGTGAATCGGCCTTCGCCGCCCGCATGAAGGCACGGCTCGAGGCCACCACGTTCTCCGAGACGAGCAGCTCGCCCATCTGCGAGACGGACTGCCCGGAGTCGATGTTCACCGTGACCACCGAGAGGCCGTTCCCGGTGAAGTCGGCGCCCTGGTAGGCACGCCATGCATCGCTGACCTTGTGGTAGACGAACAGGCCTCCGCCGATGAGCACCGCGAGGCTGACGAGCACGGCCAGCAGTGACCTCACCCACAGCCAGGGCCGGCGGCTCCGGCCGGACTCCCGGTGCGGCACCGAGATGGGCTCCCCGGGGCCCTTGCCGGACTCGGCACGCTCGGGATCGCCGGCCTCGTCGGGATGGGCCAGCAGCTCGTCGAAGATGTCATCAGCAGCGCGCTTCGGCGTCACGGCTCACACCCCCTGTCGGCCAGCTGAATTCAGGTTACCGGCCGGACGACCGGTGCGCTTCTCGACCTCGATTGCCTGTTCGAGAATGGCCACGGCCGCGGCCTGGTCGATGATCGAACGGCGCGTCCGGCTGGTGTGCCCGGTGACGGCCAGCTGCTTGGCGGCGCTGGCCGTGCTCAGCCGTTCGTCGACCAGTCTCACATCCAGGTGCAGCGCGGCGCCCAGCCGGTCCGCGACGGCCAGCATGGCGGTTGCCGCCACTCCCTGGCGGCCCCGCAGGTCGGTGGGCATGCCGAGCACGATCTCGATGGGTTCGTACTCCTGCGCCAGCTGGGCCAGCCGGCGCACGGCCGCGTCGTTGTTGGCGACCGTCTCGACCGGATAGGCCAGCAGGCCGTCGCGGTCGCAGGCCGCCACCCCGATGCGCGCCTTTCCCCAGTCGACGCACAGGCGCACGCCGGGACGCCAGCCCGGGGAGTCAGCCACGCCCGTTCCCGAGCTCACGGCCGACCGCCTGCAGCGCTGCCGCGGCCTGCGTGCCGTCGGAGCCGCCGCCC
>JBAQVA010000233.1:0-8906 GCA_049297835.1 Propionibacterium sp. | reverse complement strand
GAGTGGGTGCGTCCCACCGACCTGATGGCCCGAACCGGCTCGCGCGTGGCGCGCGCGGGGATCGACTTCCAGGCCGACATGGCCCGCCGATCCCGCCACGCCGCCACCACGAGCGCACGAGCCCTGGCGGTACGAGCGCGCAGGCTCCCACCGGTCTCCGCGTTCGGCCGCGGGCACGCGGACCGCGCGACCACCCGCGATGCGGTCGGCATCCCCTGACCCCCAGCGGCCCGACCCGCAAGGTCGCCCGTTGCCCCGCTCGCTTGGCGGTGTGGGAGCCGGTGCGCACCTACGGGTCAAGGAGGTGCCAGCAACCATGACCACCACGATCACGCACCCTGAGCATGGCGAGGACTTCACGACCAGTGAGGGCCTGCGCCACGTCCTCGTCCGGCTCCACGAGGCGGGCCCTGCCAGCTGGGAGCACGACCCCACCGCCGGTGCACTCGTCGCCTTCGCGGCCGACAAGTACGCAGGGCTCGCCCGCAAACACGGGCTCGACCCGTGGGAGGCCGCCAGCGCCGCCTTCGAAGCGATGCGCAACGAATCCACCCGCACGGCGCGAGACCCCTGGGCCGTGGTCACCCGCGCCGTGCAGATCACGTGCGTTGCCGAAGAGCGCGGCCAGGGCCTGCTGTGCTCAACGCATCAGGCCCGGCGCCGCAAGTACGAGGATGTCCACGACCCCGAGAGAATGTCCGACCGGGAGACCCCACTGTCGGACTACCACCCTTCCTTCCACGTCTACGACCATATCGACGACCCCGACACCGAGGATGACCGTGACGGCACCGGGCCGCAGGCCCAGGAGTTGTCGGCCCTGAACGCGGTCGATGAGTGCGTCGCGTTGTTCACCGGGCTGGGCTGGCCGCCCGACACGGCCCGGACCGCGATCCACTACGTGACCACCGCTCTCTCACGCACCCATTCCAGACTCTCCGCATACGAGGCGCTGCGCCACGACAAGTACGCCCTGGCGTTCCTGGACCTGACGCGCGACACCTGGGCGGTCCTGCTCCACGCCCTGCTCGGGAATCCTCACCCTGCCTTGCAGGCCATGCCTGCGGGGCGAGGGATTCTCATGCGCCTGGTCATCGGGGAACCCATCTGCTCGATCCTCCACGATGAAGACCTCATCCTCTCCATCGCCCTGGCGGCCCCAGGCAGGGCCAGGTGACATGCCATGGCCGCCACCGACGGGCACATCGAACTGGAACGGACCGTGAGTTCGATCCAGATCGGGGCACGCCACCGCCACGACCTCGGAGACCTCGACACCCTGGCCGCCTCCATCGACAGGTACGGGCTGCTCCAGCCGATCACCATCACCCCCGACGGCGTCCTCGTCTGCGGAGCGCGCAGGCTCGGGGCGATCAGGCAGCTCGGGTGGGACACCGTCCGAGTCTGGGTACGCTCAGGCATCTCAGACCCGCTCGCACACCTGCTGGCCGAGCAGGACGACAACGTGCTCCACAAGCCGCTCACCCAATTGGAGCAGGCCACCCTCTACCGGGAGATCACCGACCTGCTGCGCGAAGACGCTGAACGACGCCAAGAGGCGACGCGGTTCTCCAGTGAGCATCAGCCCGGAGACGACGGTCCCGCAAAATTTGCGGGACCGTCAGAGTCTTCTGGGGAGCGCAGGAAGCAGGCCGCCGACATGATCCCCGGCGGCGCCTCCTACGCCACGCTGGACAAGGTCACCTGGCTCCAAGACACTGCCAACGATCCCGGCCAGCCCGAGCAGGTCCGCCGTCAGGCAGAACTGGAGCTGGAGCAGATCGAGCAGGGTGCGGCCGTGCATCCGGCCTGGCAGCGGGTCCGCGACCTCACCACCACTGCCGCCACCTCCCGCTCACAGGACGCCGCGCGCCTGGCCGAGAAGGCACTCGCGAAGCTCCAGGCCGAGCAGCGCACCGCAGGCAAACGCCGTTCAGCCTCGTCGCGGCCGAAGGCGCCCGTCGTTGAGGATCGGGAGGCGTGGCCTCCTCGCACGTTCGCCCTCACCTGGCAGTCCTTCACACCTGGCTGGTGGGACCACTTTGACGTCGCGGTCCTGGTCGACAAGCTCACTCGCACCGAGATCGACGAGTTCTTCACGTTCATTGATCAGGCCACGGCCTTCGCCGACCAGATCCGCACCGCCCTCGCCAGCCCCGCAGATGTCGGACAGCGGCCCAGGCTCAAGGCCATCTGACGGCTCGGGGCGCGTGGCGCACCTGCCGGTCATGAAGCCTCCTGCTGACGCGCGTGACCGGCGCCGACTCATCGCCCTCATCGCCACCGGTACAGCACTCGTGGTGCTGGTGGTGTTCGGCACCTACGGACTTCTCACCGGCCCCAACGGCGCGCCGACCGAGAGCCCGGCCCCGACACCGGCAGAACCTGCCTCCACGGCGCCATCACCCGAAGTTTCACAGGCCCCGTCGCGCCCGGTGGTGCCTCCGGTTCGGGCCAGACGGGACCCGGAGACGTTCGCGGGCAATGTCGCCCACGCCCTGTTCACCTGGGACACCACCACCGCGCTCATGCCCCTGGACTACACCGCCGCCCTCCTGGACGTTGGCGACCCGACCGGGGCCGAGCAGGCAGGACTCGCAGCCGACATCGCCACCTACCTGCCCACCCGTGAGGCCTGGGCCAAGCTGCGCCTCTACGCCACTGCTCAGACCCTCACCATCGACTCGATCCGGGTCCCGGACTCATGGGCGCAGGCCGTCCAACAGGCGCATCCCGGCCAGCTCCCCGCGGGTGCCACCGCCTACACGATCCACGGCACCCGCCACCGCGACGGCACCTGGAACGGGAAACCGACCTCGGCAGAACGGGACGTCGCGTTCACGCTGTTCATCGCCTGCCCGTCTGGTAGCGACTGCTACCTGCTGCGCCTGTCCGGGCTTGACAACCCCCTGAACTGAGAAGGGGGCTACGTCATGTTGAAGAAGCTCGCCATCCTCGCCGCCGCTCTCATGTTCCTTGGGCCCACCCTCGGACTCGTCGGCGTCGCTCTGGTCATGAACCCGGCCGCCAACGCCGCCTGCACCACCACCGGCAGCCCGGGCGTCAGCGTCGGGAACGTCCCGGATTCGCTGGAGGTGACCACCGCGGCTGGGGAGACATTCACGCTCAACCACCAGCAGCTCACCCACGCCGCGACCATCATCACCGAAGGCTCCACAATCGACGGCGTCACCCGGGACGGGCTGACGATCGCGCTCATGGCCGCGCTCACCGAGTCCACGCTGCGGATGCTCGCCAACACCGGCACCTACCCCGAATCCGGGGACTACCCGAACGACGGGAACGGCTCCGACCACGACTCTCTCGGCCTGTTCCAGATGCGTCCCCAATCCGGCTGGGGCACCGTCAAGCAGCTCATGGACCCCACCTACCAGGTCAAGGCGTTCTTCGGCGGACCCAAAGGCCCCAACTACCCCTCGCCCCGCGGCCTGCTGGACATTCCCGGCTGGGAGCAGATGGGCACAGGAGAGGCCGCCCAGGCCGTGGAAGTCTCCGCCTTCCCCGACCGGTACGACAACTACGCGCCCGTCGCCGAGAAGATCCTCACCACCCTCACCCGTAGCGGGCGCGGCTCTGGCGCGAAACCGGCGGTGACGGGTGAGACCTCCCGGGTGGTCTTTCCACTTCCGGAGGGCACCTGGGTGCAGACCTCGAAGTTCGGGCCAAGGGTCGACCCGATCAACGGGGAATCCCGCATCCACTCCGGCATCGACCTCGCCGCACCGCAGGGCACGCCCATCATGGCCGCCGCCGACGGCACCGTCACCGTCGCCCGCTACATCGAGGCGGGCGGCGGGATCATCGTCATCGAACACCACATCGACGGCGCCACCCTCGCCACGGCGTACATCCACATGTGGGCAACCGGAATCCACGTCACCCCGGGGCAGAAGGTGACCGCGGGCCAGCACATCGGCGACGTCGGCTCCTCCGGGCACTCCACAGGACCTCACCTGCACTTCGAGGTCCGCCCTGGTGGCACCAATAGTGAGGCCGTCGACCCCGCCCCCTGGCTGAACCAGCACCACGCTGCGGACCTGCCCGATGCCACCGGCGGCACTGACAGCCACGGCTGCTCGACCTCCAGCACGGCGGGCGACCCCGCCGCCTTCCCCGGAGGAAACCCCGACAAGTTGGTGAATGATCCGACCACGGATGGGCAGATCACCGCGCGCATGGCCTACGTCATGGCCCAGACGAAGCAGGCCTTCCCCGACACCTCGTGGTCCTGCTACTCACCGCGCACCGGCACCAAGTCCGAGCACCCGCTCGGTCGGGCCTGCGACATCACCTTCGGCAACCCCATCGGGAAACGCCCCACCCCGGCACAGCTGAAGGCCGGGTGGGAGGTCACCAACTGGGTCAAAGACCACGCCAAGACGCTCGGCGTCCAGTACCTCATCTGGCGGCAGGGCACCATCTGGAACATCGACCGCGACGCCGAGGGCTGGCGCCCCTACAACGGCGGCGGCATGCACGACCCCACCGACATCACAGGCGGCCACTACGACCACCTCCACATCACCGTCAAAGAAGGAGCCCTGACATGAACGTGTTCCCCAACTTCGACGGCCTGAGCGGCGTCGGCGACCTCAAGACCGTCATCGGCGCCGCCCTCACCATCGTCCTGATCATCGCGGTCCTCATGATCATCGTCTCCGCCATCATCTGGGCCATCGCCACCGGAACCGGCAACACCAGCGTCGCCGCCAAAGCCCGAGCAGGCGTCCTCGTTGCCCTGGGCGCAGCAGTCCTCGCCGGGGCCGCAGTCGCCTGGATCAACTGGCTCATCCACCTCGGCCAGCAACTCTGACCGCCACGCCACCGCCCGCCCCGGACCACGACCGGGGCGGGCGTTCTGCTGTTTGACTGGGCGTGGTGGTGCACCTGCTGGTCGACCGCAATTCCTCTGCCACCCCACGCGGGGTGGCCGACCATCCTGGAGTTCCCCATGATCGACCTCGCATCCGCCCTGCTACAACTGCCCGTACTGGTGCCGTTGGACATCAACATCAGCCCCAACGACTCCGGACTGCCCGGCATCTCCCAGCTGCGCACCATCGTCGGCGCCGTCATGACCATCGGGCTCATCCTGTCCGTCCTCGCGCTCATCATCTCCGCGATCGTGTGGGGCTTCGGCGCCAACTCGTCCAACCCGCACCTGGCAGGGCGCGGCAAGATCGGCGTCCTCGTCTCCTGCGGCGCGGCCGTGATCTGCGGCGCCGCCGTCACGCTCATCAACTTCTTCTGGAACGTCGGCCAACAGGTCTAACCCCATCCACTCACATCTTGGGAGGTTTGTGATGGGTGTCTGCGATGTTCCCGTCATCTCATCGGTCTGCGACGCCGCCGGAGAAGCCGCCGCCACCCTCGTCTCAGCCCCGTTCGACTGGCTCGCCTCCACCATGGGCCAGGCCGCCGGATGGCTCATCGAGGCCATGTGGAAAGTCTTCGACTCCACCACCCTCGTCGACGTCACCGCAGACGGCTACCTGGACGTGTACAACCTGCTCTTCGGCATCGGCGTACTCATCGTCCTGCTCTTCTTCTGCTTCCAACTCATCCTCGGCCTCGTCCGCCGCGAACCCTCCGCACTCTCCAGGGCAGCCCTCGGCGCGGGCAAAGCCGTCCTCGGGTCGTTCCTCGTCATCACGCTGACCGCTACAGCCTTGGAGATCGTCGATCAACTGTGCATCGGCGTCGTCCAAGCAGCGGGCGAGACCACCGGGACGATGGGTGACAAGATCGCCCTGCTCACCGCAGGCCTCACCGGCATCAACATCGCCGCCCCCGGGGTGGGTGCGATCGTGACAATCTTCCTCGCCGGGCTCATGATCTGCGCCGTCGCCATCGTCTGGTTCAGTCTCCTGATCCGCAAGGCCCTGCTGTTGGTGGCGATCGTCCTGGCACCGGTCGCCTTCGCCGGGGCCGCCTGGGATGTCACCCGCTCCTGGATCGGGAAATGGGCGGCGTTCGTGGTGGCATTGATCGTCTCCAAGCTCGTCCTCGTCGTCGTCTTCCTCATCGCCATCACCCAGGTCGCCACTCCCATCGAGGCGGACCTGTCGGCGGTGACCGAACCGATCTCGGGGATCGCGCTGCTGTTCATCGCCGCGTTCGCCCCCTACATGGTCTACCGGTTCATCTCCTTCCTCGGCTTCGACCTTTACCACGCGATGGGCACCGAGCAGGAAGCCAAGAACGCCCTCAACCAGCCCATCCCCGTCCCCTCCAATCCGAAATCGGACGGGGTGAAGAAGATCCTCGACGGCGGCGACAGCGAAGGCCCGGGTGGTGGTTCCGCGCCGCGCACCGGTAGTTCACCACCCACGGCAACGGCACCCGCACCAGGGTCGACCGCGGCCACCACCGAGACCGCTGGGGCTGGAGGGGGCGCCGCTGCTGCGGCGGGGCCTGCCGCCGCCGTCATTGTCGCCGCCGAGGTCGTCAAAGACGCCGCCGAAGCAGGTCCCAAGCTCGGCCACGAAGTCGGTGGCCAAGCCGAGTCCGCGACCGACGCCGCCGACCAGGCAGGAAGCCCCACGCCACCCGAACAAGGCAACCCAAGTGCGCCACCGCTGTCGACACCGCAGCCGAACCCGCCATCGAGCGACCCCGCACCACCACCAAGCCCTCCACCCGCCGAGCCGAAGCCGCCTGCTGATCCGCCCGCACCCCAGCCACCCAAGGAGTGACCCGTCATGACGTCAAGCAATGCTCCCGGCACGGAGCTGGTGCCGGTGAAGTTCTCCCGGCTGACCCGCCGCGGCATCCTCCTTGGCCTGTCCGCCTCACAGCTCGTGACACTGGGCGTCGGGGTGGTGCCCCTCGTGTGGGCGTTCTACGCAGGCGGCGGCATCCTCATCGCCATCACCGCACCCATCTGGGTTTTGGCCGCAGCCCTCACCTGGATACCCCTGGCCGGGCGCCCGATCGTCGAATGGGTGCCCGTGGGTTTCTGGTGGATCTGGAAGAACACTGGCGGCCAGCTGCTCTACCGCCGCCGCATCGTCAAACCACGTCCCGCGGGCACCCTCGCGCTACCCGGGGACGCCGCACGGCTGCGCGAATACCGCGACTCCAGCACCGGGGCGGGAATGATCCACGACCCTTCTGCCGCCACGCTTACCGCCGTCATCTCCGTGACGCACCCGGCATTTGTGCTGCTGGACCCCGGTGAGCAGGAACGACGCGTTACCTCCTGGAGCCGGGTGCTGGCCACCGTATGCCGCTCCGGGCGAGTAGCCATGCTCCAAGTCCTGGAACGCACCCTGCCGGACTCAGGCACGGGCCTTGCCGAATGGTGGTCCACCCACGGCACCCATGACTCATCGTGGGCATCCACCACTTACAGTGAGTTGATCGACAGGGCGGGGCCCGCAGGCGAACGCCACGCCACCACCTTGTCGCTGTCCCTGGATATGAAGGCCGCGGCCCGGCAGATCCGCACCGCAGGCGGCGGCATCCGAGGCGGTGCCGCTGTCCTCCGTCAAGAAATGAACACTCTCGTCGCCGCGCTACGTTCCGCCGACCTGGCACCGTCCGCGTGGCTGACCTGCGGGCAGATCGCCGTCATTCTGCGCTCCGCCTACGACCCCGCCGTCGCCGCCACTCTGGAACGCCACGGGGAACTCGGCCAGAACCTCGCCACCGCAGGGCCCGTCGCCGTCAACGAATCCTGGAACCGGCTCCGCACCGACTCCGCCCACCACGCCGTCCTCTGGATCAGTGAGTGGCCGCGCTCCATGGTCTACCCAGGATTCCTCGCACCCATCCTGCTCTCCAACGGCATCCAGCGATCCTTCTCCCTCCTGTGCACCCCGATGCGCTCAGACCAGGCCGCCCGCGACATCCGCAAGAAGAAGACCGAGTACATCTCCGACGCCGCACAGCGCCAGAAGATCGGGCAGATCGAAGACGCGAGCCAGACCGCCGAATACCACGACGTCCTCCAGCAAGAAGCCGACCTCACCGCAGGCCACGGCGTCCTGCGCTACACCGGCCTCATCAGCGTCTCCGCCACCACCAACGACGACCTCGACGCAGCCGTCGCCGCCATCGAACAAGCCGCCATCCAAGCCTCCTGCGAGACACGGCTCCTCGTCGGCCAGCAAGCCCAAGCATTCACCGCCGCAGCACTGCCACTGTGCCGGATCGTGTAGTGCTGGGAGTGGTCCTACATGCGAAGGGTCGTAGGGGTCGTAATTGACTTGCCGGTGCCCAGCGCTACCGTCATGTAGACGCCGCTGATGTGCTCGTCGAGGGCATTCCTCGAAGCTGCGACCAGGTGATTGGCGAGGTCGGCGTCGACATACCAGCTTTCGTTCGTCCCCGCCTCAAGCCGGTGAGGCATCTGTGGTCCTATCAACTCGCCCTGCGGCATGAAGCGCATGGTGCCGCCTCGGGGGCACAACGTGATCGAGTCCACCGTCACTGGCGCACGGCCATGATTCGTGACCTGCACGCCGATGACCTCGGGGCCGTCGAATCCCTGCTCCCGGAGGTTCCCAACATTCCGGGCTGCTCCCGACTTCTCAACTGGGCCTGTTACGAGGCCGCCGCGGCCCTGCACGCCGTGGAGCAGCTTGGCCTTCGGGCGTCCAGCAGAGAGAAGCCACTGAGCCAGCTGCCATCCAAGAGACAACCCGGCAACGAGCAGCGAGATGCTCGCGATGACGAGCGCAATAGCTTCCGAACCCACGGTTCAAGCCTACGGATGGGCACCGACATCTAGCGTACGGATGGGGACCGACGTCTTGACGGGTCCAGTGGCGCACCTGTCTCCCACACGACCATGAGGGAGGCTGTCATGCCCACGTTCTATGATCCCGGCGCGGACGCCGGGGAAGCATCCGAGGCACTACGCGGGCTCGCACACGCCACCC
>JBAQVA010000232.1:0-4391 GCA_049297835.1 Propionibacterium sp. | reverse complement strand
ACCCATGAAATGCTTAGACTACCGGACACCCAACGAAGCCTGGAACGAAGAAATCCACAAACTCGAGATACAATCAACAATCAACAACCACACACCACACCGTTGCACTTAAACCTTGAACCCGGGCCGTGTTCTGTAACGACTCTTCCAATATATACTGGAAAGAACGTTACGGAAAGAAGTCGGGCGATGTCACGCACGCAGAGCTTCGATCGGGATGCGGTCGTGCACGCCGCGCGGACGCTGTTCTGGCAATGCGGCTACGAGGACGCATCCATCCCCGCGCTCGAACACGCCACCGGACTGAGCCGATCCAGCATCTACAACACTTTCGGATCCAAGCGGGGACTCTTCGACGCGGCGGTGCAGAGCTATCTCGACGACATCGTCCGCCCGCGGCTTCGCCCGCTGCAGACCGATCCCGTCGATCGGGATGCGATCCTCGCGTACCTCACCGGGCTCCGCGACGCGTTCCGGCGAAGGGATTCGATGCCCGCCGCCAACGGCTGCCTGCTCATCAACGCGGCCGGCGCATCCATCGCCCACGACGAGCAGATCGCCCGCACCATCGCCGAGTACCGCACCGAGCTGCACACGGCGATCTCTCGCGGCATCGCCGCACACGAGCCGGAGGGCGATCCCGCGGACCGGGCGCGCCTCGTCGACGCGGTGACAGGACTGGTCGTCGCGGCGTTCGCCCTCGCGCGCATCGACCACGCACAAGCGGCGGACGGGCTCACCACGGCGATCCGGCTCGTCGAGGAGGGCATGCGGCGCTGACGGCTCGAGGATCGGCCGGAGTCCCTCAGGAGACCGGACCGACGCCGACCACGAGCATCGGAACCCGCCGGGCATGTCCGCGGACGCAGGTCAGGTCGGTGCGACGTCCCCATGCTCCGAGGACTCCAGCGGTGCCTCGCCACGCAGGCGCCGGCAGCATCCACCGCCGGGTTTCACGCGGGGAACAGTCTCACCGCTGGCCGTGCTCGTGCCGCTGCGACAGCACGAGGGGGAAGGGTCATTCGAAGGCTCCTGAGAGTGAAGTGATCTGGGCGATGGCGTCTCCGGCATTAGCGGGGATGGGGAAGGCTCGACCGACAAGATCGTCGGGTAGGTCTGCGTGATCGCGGTTGATGCGGATGAGTCTGGCGTTCGGCAGGGCACGAGCGAGCTGTTCACTGGGCCAGCGGATCACGCCGGGCGTGTTGAAACCAGCACCGATTTCCACGATGGCAAGGGAGTCCCCACTCTCCCGTGTTTCGGCGAGCCAGTCGTTGAGGCGGCCGAGACCGGGCTGGAAGTGATCGTTGATCTACCAGGCTCCGGCGTACACGTTGAGGAACACCTGGCCGCCGCAGTTCGGGCAGGTCGGGATCACCTCGGGAGCGACCTTCCCCGTCCCCGGGTCATAGGCGTCAAGGGCGGCACGGATGATGGGCTCGGATGGCCAGACTTCGCGGGTGCAGGGAGTGAGGCATTGGTACAGTCCGTAGTCGCCTTGCGGGGTGTACATACGATCGGTGTCGAACCCGTTGCGCGAGAAGAGCTGGTCGACATTCGAGGTCATCACGAAGTAGTCGCGGTCGCCAACCATGCCCCGTAGTTGCTGGTATAGCGGTGACGGTGCGGGGTTGAACCGAATGTCGCTCGTGTGCACGGCCCAGAATCCCCAGAGGTACTCGGGCGGCAGGTCGCGGCCGATCATCTCGTAGCGCGCTCGTAGCCCGGCCTGGTGGAGCACGGGGAACAGCTCCGCGAAACGCTCCTGGTCGGTGTAGTCGAACCCGGCTGCAGCGGAGAGTCCCGCGCCGGCGGTGACGAGTACCCGATCAGCGTCGGCAATCCACGAAGCGGCGTCGCGCATGTCCGTCATGTCAGTACCTCCGTGATGGCGTCGAGGTAGACGGCTTCATCTGTGGGCGTGAATGCAGAAACGAGGGGTTCGATGCGGCTCTCCGGGTGGTTGGTGAGCCAGTCGCGGATGGTGCGGATTGCGACGCGTGCCCCGGCGTCCTTCGGGTAGCCAAACACCCCGGTGGAGATGGAGCAGAACCCGACGGTACGAATGCCGCCGTGCGCCTCCGCGGCGTCGAGGATCGAGCGATAGCAAGACGCCAATGCGGCTTCATCCGCAGCTGTGGGCCGGTGGCTCGGCACGATCGGACCGATAGTGTGGATCAGATACGAGGCCGGCAGGTGATACGCGGCGGTCAGTGTCGCGCTGCCGGTGGGTTCCGCGTGTCCCTGACGTCGCATGTGTTCGGCGCACTCTTCGCGCAACGCCGGACCGGCTGCGGCATGGATCACGTTGTCGATGCAGACATGGCCTGGAACGAAGCATCCCAGCATGCGGTCGTTCGCGGCATTCACGATCGCATCAGCTCGCAGAACGGTCAAGTCACCTCGCCACAGCCGCATCCGCTCCGCGACCGAGTCGGATGAGATTCCCTGCTCGGCCAAGGTGGGAAGCGCTTCGGCCTCTGTTGATCCTCGTTCGGCGGCCTCGGCTGCAAGCAGAGAGTTCAGTTGCTCCCCGATGCCGGGCGGGATCGGCGCGGGCTCTCGCACGGTCAGCAAGGCGGCGAGGAACCTTCGGTCGGCAGAACCGCCTTCGGGAAGGGCCTGCCCGCGCTCGGCAGCAAAGTACTCGATCAACGAGGCGACCTTCATAGCACCCCGCCATACACGTCGCGGGCTTCGCGCACCGATGCCATGTGCTGCTTCGCCCAGTCCTCAAGCGCCTTCAACGGCGCACGCAGCGACTGCCCTGCCTCGGTGAGCTCGTAGTCAACGCGGGGCGGGATCTGCGGGTACTGGGTGCGGGTCACCAGGCCGTCGTGCTCCAGAGCACGCAGGGTCTGGGTCAGCATCTTCTGCGAGATGCCGTCGATGTGCCGGGCAATCTCGCCAAACCGCTGCGGGCCGCTCTGCAGCGTGCCGATCACGAGCACCGTCCACCGGTCGCCGATCCGGTCGAGCAGCTGCCGGGTAGGACAGTTGCGGTCATAGGGGTTCCACTCCGGACCCACCATCATCCCCTCCTTGTCGAGCGCGTAGTGACTTGCAAGTATGCCAGTTACCAGAAAGTGCCTACTTTCAACTGGTAACTGTCTCTCCTATTGTAATCAGTGAACGTGGTGCGCAGGAAGCTCCGCACCCACCGACGCGAAACAGGGAGAACACACATGGTCAACATCACCGTCCTGGGCGGCACCGGCTACGCGGGCAGCAACATCGTCGCGGTCGCGGCAGCCCGGGGGCACCAGGTCGTCTCGTACAGCCGAAAGGCCCCCGAGCAGCCGGTTGCTGGGGTCGAGTACCGCATCGGCGATGTCCGTGACGACGCCGTCCTGGCCGCGGCGATCGAGGGCTCGGACGTGGTCGTCTCAGCTCTCTCGCCGCGCGGCGAACTCGCTCCGGCCGGCACACTGCGTGGCATCGTGGCGAAGGTCGCCGACCTGGCGTCGGCCGCCGGCGTCCGCCTGGGCGTGGTGGGTGGGGCAGGCTCTCTGCTGGTGGCCGAGGGCGGCCCGACAGTCTCCGAGACCGACGGCTTCCCCGACGAGTTCAAGGCCGAGGCCGCCGAGCTTGCCAGTGTGCTCGACGACCTACGCGCGAGCGAACCCGTGCTCGACTGGTTCTTCGTTAGCCCCGCCGGCGGCTTCGGCGCATGGGCTCCCGGCGAGGCCACGGGCACCTACCGCCTCGGCGGCGATCTGCTCCTGGTCGACGAGAACGGCCAGTCCAACATCTCCGGCGCCGACTTCGCCGATGCGTTCGTCACCGAGATCGAACAGCCCACCCACCGCCGCGCACGCTTCACCGTGGCATACTGAGGCGCCGCCCGGCTCTCTTCACTCGGACGGCGGGCGATGCGGTCGGCGGCGCGGATCGCATCGAGCCCGTCGGGGTGATCCCGTACTCCACTCCGCGTCCGTCGGCGGCGCTCGGCGATCGGTGCACGAGACCGCGGGACTGCATGCGACGCAGTTGATGGGATAGCCGGCTGAGCTCCCAAGCCATCGCGTCGCTCAGCGCTGAGTCGTACTCTTGAGCCGCCTTGGCCGACGAGCCCGCAGAGCACATCATGCCCGCTCAGCAGCTATCCTGAACACCCTGTTCATGACCTACGGGGACCGCCTAGGAATCAACTGAGCCGAAGCCCACCCACACACACAAAGGAACGGACAGACCCCGTCGAGGAAGGAACCTCATTCGGCCGTCAGCCGCTCGCGCGTAGTGGTGTCAGATACGACATGTGGTATTCCCGGCACCGGCGGGGCCGACGAGTACGTCCACGACCCGGCCTGACATCGCAATCGCCGTCAGCGCGGCGGCCTGATCCGCCCCGAGCGACCGGCCCTTCTTGTCCGGCTTGCTGGTGATGGCCT
>JBAQVA010000231.1:0-25844 GCA_049297835.1 Propionibacterium sp. | reverse complement strand
GTGAGCCTGCCCGCCGCTCGACGGCCTGCCCCGGGGGCCTCGCAGGCCGGGGGAGCAGCAGCCTGCGCCGGAACCCCCACGGTGTTTTTCGCCGTCGCCGGGTCCGGATCGCAGACGGACCTCGCCGGGCGGCGGCGCGCAGTCACGACAGTCCGCTAGGATCGACTTGTTCATCGTGCTCGGCACGTGACCTGCGTGGTCTCTGCGTGTCGGACATTTCAGACATGTCGAAGGAGATCGACTTCATGACCGTTAAGGTTGGAATCAACGGCTTCGGCCGAATCGGCCGTAACTTTTTCCGCGCTGCAGTTGAGCAGAAGGCCGACCTCGATGTCGTCGCCGTCAACGACCTGACCGACACCAAGACCCTGGCCCATCTCCTCAAGTACGACTCGATCCTGGGTCGCTTCCCGGGTGAAGTCACCTACGACGACAACTCGGTCATCGTCGACGGCAAGGCCATCAAGGTCCTCGCCCAGCGCAACCCCGGTGACCTGCCGTGGAAGGAGCTCGGCGTCGAGATCGTCGTCGAGTCCACCGGCCTGTTCACCGATGGCGAGAAGGCCAAGGCCCACCTCGCCGCCGGCGCCAAGAAGGTTGTCATCTCGGCTCCCGGCAAGAACGTCGACGGCACCTTCGTGCTCGGCGTGAACGACCAGGACTACGACTCGTCCAAGCACAACGTCATCAGCAACGCCTCCTGCACCACGAACTGCCTGGCCCCGCTGGCCAAGGTCCTGCAGGACACGTTCGGCATCGAGCGTGGCATCATGACCACGATCCACGCCTACACCGGTGACCAGCGCCTCCAGGACGCTCCCCACAAGGACCTCCGCCGCGCCCGTGCCGCTGCCCTGAACATGATCCCGACGAAGACCGGTGCGGCCCAGGCCGTGGCTCTGGTCATCCCCGAGCTCAAGGGCAAGTTCGACGGCCTCGCCGTCCGCGTGCCGGTGCCCACCGGCTCCCTCACCGACCTCACCTTCATCCCGAGCCGCGAGGTCACCGTGGACGAGGTCAAGGCCGCTGTGAAGGCCGCCGCCGAGGGCCCGCTCAAGGGCATCCTGGCCTACACCGAGGATCCGATCGTCTCGACCGACATCCAGGGTGATTCGCACTCGAGCATCTTCGACGCCACCGAGACCAAGGTCATCGGCAACCTCGTCAAGGTGCTCTCCTGGTACGACAACGAGTGGGGCTACTCGAACCGCCTCGTCGACCTCACCGAGCTCGTCGCGGACAAGCTCTGATCGACCCTGCGTGATCCCATGACCAAGGGCGTGCTGGCATCTGCTGGCACGCCCTTGGCTGCGCTTCGGACCAGTTCAACGTCATTCTGAGGAGTAAGTAGTGAAGACAATTTCCGATCTGGGTGATCTGCGCGGCACGCGCGTCGTCATCCGCTGTGATTTCAATGTGCCGCTCTCGGGTCAGAAGATCACCGACGACGGCCGTATCCGGGCTGCGCTGCCCACGCTGAAGGATCTGCTCAGCAAGGGTGCACGCGTCACCGCCCTGGCCCACCTCGGACGCCCCAAGGGCGTTGCCGACCCCAAATTCTCGCTGGCGCCTGTCGCCGCCCGGCTGGGCGAGCTGCTCGGCCAGCCGGTGAAGCTCGCCACCGACACGGTGGGCCCCTCGGCCCAGCAGCTCAGCGCCGGCCTGGCCGACGGTGAGATCGCCCTCGCCGAGAACGTGCGCTTCGAGCCCGGCGAGACGAGCAAGGTCGACGCCGAGCGCGCCGAACTTGCGAAGAAGTACGCGCAGCTGGGTGACTACTTCGTCTCCGACGGCTTCGGCGTCGTGCACCGCAAGCAGGCCAGCGTCTACGACATCGCAAAGCTCCTGCCGAGCGCCGCCGGCCAGCTCGTCGAGAAGGAGGTCTCGGTCCTCTCCAAGATCACCAACGACCCCGAGCGTCCCTATGTCGTCGTGCTCGGCGGAGCCAAGGTCGCCGACAAGCTCGCCGTCATCGACAACCTGCTCAAGGTCGCCGACACCCTCATCATCGGCGGTGGCATGTCCTACACCTTCCTCAAGGCGGAGGGCAAGGAAGTCGGCACCTCGATCCTCGACGAGACCAAGGTGGAGGCCTGCAAGGGATACCTGGCCGACGCCAAGGCCCAGGGCAAGAAGATCCTGCTGCCCGTCGACGTACGCGTCGCCGACGGCATGGACTTCGAGGCCCGCACCGTCAAGGGCGAGGTCCAGGTCGTCTCGGTCGACGACATCCCCGCCAGCAAGGGCGGACTCGACATCGGCCCGGAGTCCGAGAAGCTGTTCGCCCAGGAGATCTCCGGTGCGAAGACGGTCTTCTGGAACGGCCCCGCCGGCGTCTCGGAGATCGAGGCCTTCGCGGGTGGCACCAAGGCCATCGCCAAGGCGCTCGTGGACAGCTCCGCGTTCAGCGTGATCGGCGGTGGCGACTCTGCCGCCGCGGTCCGCACCTTCGGCTACTCCGACGACCAGTTCGGCTGGATCTCCACCGGAGGCGGCGCCTCCCTGGAATACCTCGAGGGCAAGCAGCTCCCGGGTCTGGCAGTCCTGGAAGGGGGCAAGTGATGACGCGCACACCGATCATCGCCGGCAACTGGAAGATGAACCTCAATCACGTCGAGGCTCTCGGTCTGGTCCAGAAGCTCGCCTTCGCCCTGCAGGACAAGGGATACGACAGGACGAAGTCCGAGGCCGTCGTCATTCCGCCGTTCACCGATCTGCGCACCGTGCAGACCCTCGTTGAGGGTGACCGGCTGCCGATCGCCTACGGCGCCCAGGATGTCTCCGAGCACGACGCCGGTGCCTACACCGGCGAGGTGAGCGCCGACATGCTCGTCAAGCTCGGTGTCAGCTATGTCGTCGTCGGGCACTCCGAGCGTCGCCAGTACCACGCCGAGACGGACCAGATCGTCAACGCGAAGGCGACCAAGGCCCTGTCGAAGGGACTCACGCCGATCATCTGCGTCGGCGAGAGCCTCGATGTGCGCAAGGCCGGCAAGCACGTGGAGCACACCGTCGCCCAGGTGAAGGGTGCTCTGGCCGGCTTGTCCGCGGCACAGGTCGCCTCGCTCGTCATCGCCTACGAGCCCGTGTGGGCCATCGGCACCGGCGAGGTCGCCACTCCCGAGGATGCCCAGGAGGTCTGCGGTGCCATCCGCGCCGCCGTCGCCGATCTGTACGACAGCCCGACCGCCGAGTCGGTCCGCATCCAGTACGGCGGTTCGGTGAAGCCCGGCAGCGCTGCTGCCATCATGGCCAAGCCGGACATCGACGGCGCCCTGGTGGGCGGCGCCAGCCTCAAGGCCGATGACTTCGCGGCGATCGTGCGTTTCTACGACCAGCCGGCTGCCTGAGCCACAGCCCGACCGACACAGGTGCCCCCACGCCATTGCGGCGTGGGGGCACCTGTCTGTTCCTCCACGGTCCGTGGGGCGCGGCGCAGGCGTGCGTCCGGGGCATTGCGCCGGGCCTGCCCCGCACCGGCTGGGCACGGGATCCTGGGGTCGGTGGGCTAGACTCTGGCAGTGATGTCAATCCCGCTCATGACCTGGCCCACTGTGACGCTCTCGATCGTCCTCATGGTGCTGAGCTTTGTCCTCACCGCCTTCATCCTTCTGCACAAGAGTCGTGGTGGCGGTCTGTCCGACCTCTTCGGTGGCGGCATGAGCACCGCGATGAGCGGTACCTCCTCCGCCGAGCGGATGCTCGACCGGCTGACCATCATCATCAGCGTCCTGTGGCTGGCCTGCATTCTCGGCCTGCTCGTGCTGCAGAGGCATGCGGGCTGACAGACCCGTCCGGGGCCACAGCGTCATCGATTCACAGATCTTCAATCCGCAAGGAGCGCCAAGCAGTGTCCAGTGGAAGTGCCATCCGTGGCAGCCGTGCCGGAGCAGGTCCGAGTGGCGAGGCGGCACGCGGAGAGACCGTGCCCCGCGTCCAGGTGTCCTACTACTGTGCGCACGGTCACGTCACCAGACCGTCCTTCGCGGTCGACGCACCCGTCCCCGAGCAGTGGGAGTGCATGAAGTGCGGGCTGCCTGCCAATCTTGACCAGCAGAACCCGCCGCCGCCGCCGAAGACACACCCCTACAAGACCCATCTGGCCTATGTGAAGGAGCGCCGCAACTCCAAGGAGGCCCGCGCGATCCTCGACGAGGCGCTGAGCCACCTCAAGGACCGCCGGGACCGCGGCGAGGTCATCTACTGATCCGGGCGTGAGCACCCCGCCGACGGCGGCGGGGGATCACAGGTCGCAGCGGAAGTAGGGCAGGCTCTGGGCCGCGTCCTCGTCGACGAACCACAGCGTGCGTTCGGTGCCGTGCACGTGCACGGCGGGGCATCGCGGGTCGCCCTCGAGCCCTGAGCGAACGGCCTCGCGCTTGTCCTCGCCGGAGGCCAGCAGCCACACCTCGCGGGAGCGGTTGATCGCCGGCAGGTTGAGCGTCACCCGTTCCGGCGGATCGTAGGGCGCGTCGGTGACGCCGCTGGCCAGCAGCGTTGTCCTGGCCTGGATCTCGAAGCTGGAGTGACGCGGGAAGATCGAGGCCACGTGGCCGTCCTCGCCGACGTCCAGCAGGCAGCAGTCGAAGACTGTGTCCCCGAGCTCCTCGGCATAGGCGAACGCCGCGTCGTCGACATCGGTGTTCCCGGTGCGCGGCGGCATCGCGTGGATGTGGGAGGGCACCAGCGGCATCGTCGCGGCGAGCACGCTGAGTGTCTGGAAGGCCACCCGGACCGGATCGGTCGTGTCGACGAAGCGCTCGGAGGACCACCACAGGTGCAGCCGTGACGCGTCGAACAGACCCGAGGGGGCCAGGGCCGCGAGCTGGTGGCACAGGGCGAGCCCCGTCGGACCGCCGGTGAGACACAGGTTCACGTACTCCTGGCGTCTCTGCAGGTCCGCCAGATGGGCGCTGAGACGCCCCCCGGCGCGCGCGGCCAGTTCGGCACCGTCGCGGTAGCGGAAGACGCGGGGTGCGGTCATCAGGACGCTCGCTCCGCGAGCTTGTCCAGGGCCTGCTCGAAGATGGAGTCGGGCCCGAGCCGGCGCAGTTCCTCGGAGAGCAGTTCCACCCTCGTGCGGCGGGCCAGCGCAGCGGTGCGGACCGGCTGGTCCGGCACGATGTATCCGCTCTCGGTCTTGGAGTTGCGGCGGATGGCCACCTCGCCGGCGTCGGTCTGCAGCCGAACGGCCGTGATCCCGGGGCCCATCGAGGTCGTCACCTGGACGGGCACGCCGAGCCGGGCATCGAGCCAGGCCGCCAGCAGGGCGGCCGGGGCATTGTCCTCGGCGGCCTCGACGGCGGCGGCGCTCACCGGGCGGCGGCACTGGTCGAGTGCCGAGGCGATGAGTGCCCGCCAACGGGTCAGCCGGGTCCACGACAGGTCGGTGTCCGCAGCGCTGTGCGGTCCCCGCGCACGCGCGATGAGGGTGCCCACCGGGTCGTCGGAGTTCGTGGCGTCGGTGATGCGCAGCCGGGCCAGATTCCCCACCGGGTCCTGGGAGGGCAGCTCGGGGCCCTTGCCGGGCCACCAGGCGACCACCGGCAGGTCGGGGAGCAGCAGCGGGAGGACCACGGAGTCGGCGTGGTCGACGAGTTCGCCGGACAGCCGCAGCGTGATCATGTCGCCCGGCACGCCCTCGCCGATCCGGATCTCCGCGTCCATCGCGGTCTTGGTGGACTTGCTGGTGAGCACCATGAGGATCCGCGAGGGGTGCTCGGCCGCGGTGGCCTGCGCCGCGTCGAAGGCCTGCGAGTACTGCTGGGTGGTGCTCATCACGATGAGTGTCATGACGAGGCCTGAGGTGATGCCCGTCGAGCGTCGTGCGGACAGCGCACGGGCCGCGACGGCGGAGGCATTGGTGTCGGTGAGTTCGATGATCATGGCAGTCTCCTCAGGGCCTGCGCCAGGTGAATCCGTCACGGGCCAGCATGTCGACGCCGCTTGTCGGGCCCCAGGTGCCGGACGGATAGGGTTCCGGCGCACCGGTCTGCGCCCAGTGCTGGAGAACCGGATCGAGCAGCTGCCAGGACAGCTCCACTTCCTGCTGTTGGGGGAACAGCGGGGGATCGCCCAGCAGCACGTCGAGGACGAGTCGCTCGTAGGCTTCCGGGCTTGACTCGGTGAAGGAGGCGGCATAGGCGAAGTCCATCGTCACCTGACGGATCTCCATCCCGGTCGCCGGCACCTTCGCGCCGAAGTGCATCGAGATGCCCTCGTCCGGCTGGATCCGCAGCACGATGGCGTTCACGCCCAGGTCGCGCGTCTCGGTGTTGGCGAAGGGCAGATGCGGCGCGCGCTTGAACATCAGCGCGATCTCGGTGACCCGTCGCGGCATGCGTTTGGCCGAACGCAGGTAGAAGGGGACGCCCGCCCAGCGCCGGGTGCCGATGTCGACCCTGATGGCGGCATAGGTCTCGGTGTGCGAATCGGCCGGTATGCCCTTCTCCTCGAGGAAGCCGGGCACCGGCGTGCCGCCCTGCCAGCCGGCGGCGTACTGGCCGCGTGCGGTGTAGAGGTCGAGGTCCTCGGGGATGCTCGCCGCGGCCAGCACCTTCTGCTTCTCGATGCGCAGCTGACCTGCCTCGAAGCTGTTGGGCTCCTCCATGGCGGTGAGCGCCATCAGCTGGAGCAGGTGGTTCTGGATGACATCCCTGGCCGCGCCGATGCCGTCGTAGTAACCGGCGCGCCCGGCGATCCCGATGTCCTCGGCCATCGTGATCTGGACGTGACTGACGTAGTTGTTGTTCCAGACCGGCTCGAACATCTGGTTGGAGAAGCGCAGCGCCAGCAGGTTCTGGACCGTCTCCTTGCCCAGGTAGTGGTCGATCCGGAAGACCGACTCGGGGGGGAAGGCCTTCGAGACGACCCGGTAGAGATCCTTCGCGCTGGCCAGGTCGTGGCCGAAGGGCTTCTCGATGACGACCCGTTTCCAGCCCTTGGTCTGGTCGACCATGTCGTGGTTCTCCAGCTGGTCGACCACGATCTCGAACATGCTCGGCGGAACCGACAGGTAGAAGGCGTGGTTGCCTCCGGTGCCCTGCTCGTTGTCGAGCTTGTCCAGCGCCTCGTGCAGCCGGTCGAAGGTGGACGAGTCGTCGAAGTCGCCCCAGACGAAGCGGATGCCGGTGACCAGCTGCTTCCAGGACTCCTCCCGGAAGGGGGTGCGGGCGTGCGCCTGGACGTCCTGGCGGACCAGTTCGGCGAACTGGGCGTCCGTGTAGTCGCGCCGGGCGACACCGACCAGACCGAAGCCCGGTGGCAGCAGCCCGCGGTTGGCAAGGTCGTAGACCGCAGGGAGCAGCTTCTTGCGCGACAGATCGCCGCTGACGCCGAAGAAGACCAGGGCGCAGGGCCCCGCAATCCGTGGAAGCCGGCGGTCGTCAGGATCGTAGAGCGGGTTGACCCAACCCGGGAGTGATTCTTCAGCCATGGCGTCCTTCCAGCGGTACGGCCGACACTGTGCGTTGACTACGATATGCGCTCATCCCGGGGTGCATCGACGGGCCGCTCGTCCGCACTGCAGGATCGTGCGATGGCCGGCAGCACCCGGGACAGCGTGTCGGGCGCCACGGCACCGAAGCCGAAGACGATTCCCCGGACGTCGGGGGAGTGCGGGCCCCAGTAGTCGGCGAGCTCGCCGACCAGGATGTGCTGGGCTGCCAGCTCGGCCGACACCGTCCGGCCGGGCCTCGAGGTGTGCACCACGGCATGCAGCCCGCCGGCCAGCGGCGCCAGCCGGGCCCCGGGCAGGGAGCCGAGGCGCTCGACGATCAGTGCCCGGCGTCGCCGGTAGTCCCTGCGCATGCGCTGGATGTGGCGGCGCAGCTCTCCGCTGGCGAGGTAGTCGGCCAGCGCCTGCTGGACCAGTGCCGGGGTCGGCAGTCCTGCGGCTGCGCGGTGCGCGCCCAGCAGCGGCACGAGAGCCGCCGGCGCGACGAGATAGCCGGTCGCCACCGCCGGGGTCAGGACCGTGGAGAAGGTGCCGAGCAGCACGACGCAGCCGGACGCCGGGTCGTCGAGGGTGGCCAGGGCCGGCAGCGGCATGCCCACATAGCGCAGCTCGGAGTCGTAGTCGTCCTCGACGAGCAGCGCCCCGGTGCGAGCGGCCCAGGTGAGCAGCTCCTGGCGGCGGGCCAGCGACAGCGAACCGCCGTTCGGGTACTGGTGGCTCGGGGTGACGACCACGAGATCGGGCCGCCCGCCCTGATCGGTCGGCAGCGCGGAGGTGACGAGACCGTGCTCGTCGGTGGTCAGGGGGAGGGTGTCGATGCCCAGCGCGCCCGGCACCTCCGAGAGCGCCGGGTGGCCGGGCTGCTCGACGCCGACGAGCAGCCGTCCCTTCCGGTTCGCCAGGCAGTCGAGGAGCAGCGCCAGGCCCTCGCGGGCTCCCGAGGTGACGAGGACCTGGTCGGTGGGCCGGACCAGCGAGCGCATCAGGCGAAGGTGTTCGGCGATCTCGGTGCGCAGTGCGGGCAGCCCGAGCGGGTCGATGACGGTGGCGGGGTGGGAGGCCGCCTTGCGCCAGGCCTGACGCCAGGGCGGCGAGACGATGGCGGAGACGTCGGGGGTTCCCGGACGCAGGTCGACCGGAGCGGGGAGCCCTCGTGCGGACACCGGACTGCGCGCCGGGCGGGCGGCGGACTGTGTGGGCCGGACGGCGGCCCCGACACGGGTCCCGGAGCCTGCGGCCGCCACCAGATAGCCCTCGGCCTGCAGCTGGTCGTAGGCCGCCACGACGGTTCCGCGGGACAGGCCGAGGTTCGCGGCCAGCGCCCGGCTGGAGGGCAGCGCGTCGTGCTGGTGCAGGCGGCCCTCGTCGACCAGCAGACGCAGCGCGCCGACCAGCTGGGCGGTCAGACCCAGCGGTGCCTCACGGTCGAGGTGGAGCGGAAGATCGACGACCAGTTGCCCGCGCATGCCCCATTCTCGCGCAGCCTGCGGACGGTCCGGTGCGTCGGTCCCGAGAAGTGGTCCATTTGAACTGGCCGGATGTGGATCTTGTGATGGACCGGTATGCGGGCTGTGATGGCAGTCATGACTGAAGACACGACTGCTTCCACCCGCGTCAAGCGCGGACTCGCCGACATGCTCAAGGGCGGGGTGATCATGGATGTCGTCACCGCCGACCAGGCCCGGATCGCCGAGGACGCCGGCGCCAGCGCCGTGATGGCGCTGGAAAGGGTGCCTGCCGACATCAGGGCCCAGGGCGGCGTGGCGCGGATGAGCGATCCCGGTCTCATCGAGGGCATCCAGGCTGCCGTCTCGATCCCCGTGATGGCCAAGGCCCGGATCGGCCACTTCGTCGAGGCGCAGGTGTTGCAGTCCCTGCGCGTCGACTTCGTCGACGAGTCCGAGGTGCTCTCGCCCGCCGACTACTCCCACCACATCGACAAGTGGGCATTCGACGTGCCCTTCGTCTGTGGCGCCACCAATCTGGGCGAGGCGCTGCGCCGCATCACCGAGGGCGCGGCGATGATCCGCTCCAAGGGCGAGGCCGGCACCGGTGACGTCTCCGAGGCGGTCCGGCACATCCGCACCATCCGCGACGAGATCGCGCGGCTGGGTGGCCTCGGCCACGAGGAGCTTTACGTTGCGGCGAAGGAGCTCCAGGCCCCCTATGACCTGGTGCGCGAGGTGGCCGGGACCGGCCATCTCCCGGTGGTGCTCTTCGTCGCCGGTGGCGTGGCCACTCCTGCCGACGCCGCCCTGGTGATGCAGCTGGGCGCCGAGGGCGTCTTCGTGGGTTCCGGCATCTTCAAGTCGGGCAACCCCGCCAAGCGCGCCGCGGCGATCGTCAAGGCGACAACGCTGTTCGACGATCCCGACGCCATCGCGAAGGTCTCCCGTGACCTGGGCGATGCCATGGTCGGCATCAATGTCAGCGACGTCCCGGCTCCGCACCGTCTCGCCGAGCGGGGCTGGTGAGCGGCATGTCCGACACCGCCGACGGCGCGTCACGCAGCGGACCCGTGCCCACCGGGCTTGGTCCCCTGGTCGGCGTGCTGGCGCTGCAGGGCGGGGTGGCCGAGCACGTCCGGGCGCTGTCGCAGGTGGGCGCCAGGACCCGACTGGTCCGTCGGCCGGACGAGCTGGAGGGACTGGACGGCATCGTCGTCCCCGGCGGGGAGTCCAGCGTGCTGGACAAGCTCTCGCGGGCCTTCGGGCTCGCCGGGCCCTTGCGCGAGGCGCTGGTGGCGGGGCTGCCGGCACTGGCCACCTGCGCGGGACTCCTGCTGCTCGCCGACGAGTTGAGCGACGCAGCCCCCGGTCAGCGCACCCTCGGTGTGCTGCACGTGCGCGCCCGGCGCAATGCCTTCGGCGTCCAGCTCGACTCCTTCGAGACGCGGCTGGCGCTGGCGGGGGTGGGCGAGGATGTCGAGGCCGTCTTCATCCGGGCACCTGTCATCGACTCGGTGGCGGCGGGTGTCGAGCCCTTGGCCAGGGTGGACGGGCAGATCGTCGCCGTGCGGCAGGGCGCCATCACGGCACTGTCCTTCCATCCGGAGCTCACCGGCGACCTGCGGGTGCACCGGGCCTTCGTGGATCGCCTCCGCCGCGGCGCCGTGGTCGGCGCGCGGCGCGAGGAACTGGCCGCCGGCTGATCCGGCTGCGCCCCCGGCGACGGGGGCGCAGCCGGATCAGCTCGCCATGCCGCTCTCGTGCGGCTCGGGTCCGAGTGCCTCGCGGACGTCGCCCAGCCCCAGCCCGATCCGCATCCGGTAGAAGCTGCGGTAGACGAAGCAGGCCGCGACGAGCAGGAAGACCCCGGACAGCACGGCGGTGAGCAGCGACCCGTCGTGGCGCAGCGCGACGCCCAGCTCGACCGCCAGCAGGCCGAACAGCGTGCTGAACTTGATGATCGGGTTGAGGCTGACCGAGCTGGTGTCCTTGAAGGGATCGCCGACCGTGTCGCCCACCACGGCGGCATCGTGCAGCGGGGTGCCCTTGGCGTCCAGGTCGACCTCCACGATCTTCTTCGCGTTGTCCCAGGCCCCGCCGGCATTGGCCATGTAGATGGCCTGGTAGAGCCCGAAGACGGCGATCGAGATGAGATAGCCGATGAAGAAGTACTCGTTGAGGAAGGCGAACCCGAGGGTCGAGAAGAAGACCCCGAGGAAGATGTTGATCATGCCGCGCTGGGCGTACTGGGTGCAGATCTGGACGACCTTCTTGGAGTCCTCGGTGGAGGCCCGGGTCACCCCGTCGAGCCGGATGTTCTCGCGGATGAAGCTGACGGCGCGGTAGGCGCCGGTGGTGACTGCCTGCATCGACGCTCCGCTGAACCAGTAGATGATCGCGCCGCCGGTGATCAGGCCCAGCAGGAACAGCGGGTTGAGCGGACTCATGTTGTGCAGGAAGGCGGCGTCGCTGATCCCACCGGCATAGGCATTGGACAGGCTGATGAGGATGGAGAAGATCATCGTCGTCGCCCCGACGACCGCGGTTCCGATGAGCACCGGCTTCGCGGTGGCCTTGAAGGTGTTCCCGGCCCCGTCGTTCTCCTCCAGCAGGTGCTTGGCGCGGTCCCAGTGCGGGGTGAATCCGAAGTCGCGTTCGAGTTCGGCGTCGATTCCGTCGATCTCCTCGATCATCGACAGCTCGTAGACGCTCTGCGCATTGTCCGTGACCGGTCCGTAGGAGTCCACGGCGATCGTCACCGGGCCCATCCCCAGGAATCCGAAGGCGACCAGGCCCATCGCGAAGACCGCCGGGGCCACCATCAGCTGGTCGGAGATCTGGGTGGCGATGGCCGCCGCCACGCCCATCAGGCCCACGATGGTGATGCCGAGCCAGTAGCCGGAGAAGTTTCCGGCGACCACGCCGGACAGGATGTTCAGGCTCGGGCCGCCCTGCTGGGTGGAGACGACGACCTCCTTGACATGGCGCGACTTGGTCGAGGTGAAGGCCTTCACGAGCTCGGGGATGAGCGCGCCGGCGAGCGTCCCGCAGCTCACGATGACGGCGAGCTTCCACCACAGCCCCTCGGCCGGGGCGGCCATCGAGCCGATGAGCCCGTAGGAGGCGGCGAAGGTGAGCAGCATCGAGACCAGCGAGGTGATCCAGACCAGTGTGGTCAGCGGGGCCTCGAAGTCCATCTGCTCGGCGTCCTGGTAGCGGGCACGGGTCAGCGCCGAGTTGATCGCATAGCTGATGAAGCTGGCCACCATCATGACGATCCGGATCGCGAAGATCCACACCAGCAGGTGCAGCTTCACCTCGTCGCCCTGGGCCAGCCCCGGCGGAACCGCCAGCAGGATGAAGGTGATCAGCGCCACCCCGGTGACGCCATAGGTCTCGAAGCCGTCCGCGGAGGGCCCCACCGAGTCACCCGCGTTGTCGCCGGTGCAGTCGGCGATGACACCGGGATTGCGGGCGTCGTCCTCCTTGATGTGGAAGGCGATCTTCATGAGATCCGAGCCGATGTCGGCGATCTTGGTGAAGATGCCGCCGGCGATCCGCAGTGCCGCGGCGCCGAGCGACTCGCCGATCGCGAAGCCGATGAAGCAGCTGCCGGCCAGGCTGCCGGGCAGGAACAGCATGATGAACAGCATCATGAACAGCTCGACGCTGATCAGGACCATCCCCACGCTCATGCCGGACTCCATCGGGATCCGGTGGGTCGGGTAGGGCTTGCCCCTCAGCGCGGCGAAGCTGCTGCGCGAGTTGGCGAAGGTGTTCACCCGGATGCCGTACCAGGCCACGCCGTAGGATCCGGCCATGCCCAGCAGGCTCATGAGCAGGATGACTGCCACCTTGCCCAGCGGGAAGCCGACCAGCGCCGCGTAGTAGACGGTGATGACGGTCGCGATGAAGACCCACAGCAGGAGCAGGAAGCGGCCCTGCTGGGTCAGATAGGTGATGCAGGTCTGGTAGATCAGCTCGGAGACGTCGCGCATCGACCTGTGCACGGGAAGTCTCCGGAGCCTCAGATAGGTGATGACCCCGAAGGCCATCCCGGCGATGCAGACGATCATGCCGAGCGCGAGCAGGGTCCACCCGCTCATGCCGAAGTAGCTCACGTCCTGGTCGCGGAAGTTCGGCAGGGCGAGATTGGCCTCGCCGCCGCCGGCTGCGGTCGTGCCGCAACCGCTCAGGCCGAGCACTGCGGCGAGCCCGGCGAGGACGACCGGCAGACGCATGCGGCGGTTTCGCCCGGGCACCGGGCCTTCGGGGACGATCACGTCCGGAGTGGCACTCATGTCGGTCCCTCCATTGGGTCAACTCGTGCTTCCCGGCGGCCCTGGAACGATCTCCGAACACCATTGTCGGAAGCGTGCCCGAGGGTCCACCCGCATCGCGTGACCGGTTCGGGGCCGGCGCCACGATGTCGCTGAAAGCGTAGCGTTTCCGCCCCTGCGGGGCGCCCCCGGCCCCCCTGTTCGGGGCGGATTCGCGGGTCGGGGAGAGGACAGATGGTGACCCGGCGTTGAATGCTGCGGCAATAAGGAAACAATGGGGTTATGAATACCGCCGCGTCCGTAGTGGGAACGCCCCTCGTGGGCGAGCCCTCGGCGCGCCGGCTGGTGCTCCAGGAACTGCTCAGTCGTGGCCCGGCCACCGTGGCCGAGCTGGCCAAGAGACTCGAGGTGACCCCGACCGCCGTGCGCCGCCAGCTCGCGATGTTGCTCCGGGCCGGACAGGTCGAGGAGAGCCAGCACCACAGGCGGGGGCCCCGGGGGCGCGGGCGTCCCGCGAAGAGCTATGTCATCACCGGCACCGGCAGGGCGGTCTTCTGCCAGGGCTATGACGACCTGGCCATGCAGGCGATGGCCGCCCTGGTCGAGACCGCCGGTCCCCAGGCGGTGGCCCGGCTCGGGGAGCGTCGTTACGACGACGTCGAGACGAAGTACCATGAGCGCCGCCGGACCACACCCGACGAGAGCCCGGTGGAGGTCCTGGCGGAACTCCTGGACCAGAAAGGCTATGTGGCCCGTGTCGACGCATCCCCGCTCGGCACCCAGCTGTGCCAGCACCACTGCCCGGTGGCCGATGTGGCGGCGGCCTACCCCGAGCTGTGCGAGACCGAGACCAAGGTCTTCGCCCGCCTGCTCGGCTCCCGCGTCCAGAGGCTGGCGACGATCGCCCACGGCGACGGCATCTGCACCATGAACATTCCCTCACAGAACATGACATCCGAGAACATCACGCCCGATGACCCGGGCACCCACAACCACCGAGAGGCAACGAGCGCATGACACAGGTTGACACCGGACCGGCTCCCAGTCTGTCCGAACAGGAAAAGCTGGTCGAGGAGCTCAACACCTACAAGTACGGCTGGCACGACTCGGACGCCTACAGCGCGGCCGCCCAGCGTGGCCTGTCGGAGAAGGTCGTGCGCGGCATCTCCGCGCTCAAGCACGAGCCCGAGTGGATGCTCGACCTCCGGCTGAAGGGTCTGCGCAACTTCGAGCGCAAGCCGATGCCCAACTGGGGGGTCGACCTCTCCACGATCGACTTCGACCGGATCAAGTACTTCGTCCGCTCCACCGAGCAGCAGGCCGAGAGCTGGGAGGACCTGCCCGACGACATCCGGCGCACCTACGACCGGCTCGGCATCCCCGAGGCCGAGAAGGCCCGGCTGGTCGCCGGCGTCGCAGCCCAGTACGAGTCCGAGGTGGTCTACCACAAGATCAACGAGGAGCTCGGGCGTCAGGGCGTCATCTTCCTGGACACCGACACCGGGCTGAAGCAGTTCCCGGAGCTGTACAAGGAGTACTTCGGCTCGGTCATCCCGGCCGGCGACAACAAGTTCGCCGCGCTCAACACCGCGGTGTGGAGCGGTGGCTCCTTCATCTACGTGCCGAAGGGAGTGCACTGCTCGATTCCGCTGCAGGCCTACTTCCGGATGAACACCGAGAACCTCGGCCAGTTCGAGCGCACGCTGATCATCGTCGACGAGGGTGCCTATGTGCACTACGTCGAGGGCTGCACGGCGCCGATCTACAAGACGGACTCGCTGCACTCGGCCATCGTCGAGATCATCGTCAAGAAGAACGCGCGCTGCCGGTACACGACCATCCAGAACTGGTCGAACAATGTCTACAACCTGGTCACCCAGCGCGCCACGGTCGCCGAGGGCGGCCAGATGGAGTGGATCGACGGGAACATCGGTTCGAAGGCCAACATGAAGTACCCGGCCTGCTACCTGATGGGCCCGCACGCCAAGGGCGAGGCACTGAGCATCGCCTTCGCCGGCGAGGACCAGCACCAGGACACCGGGGCGAAGATGGTGCACAACGCGCCGTTCACCTCCAGCACGATCATCTCGAAGTCGATCAGCCGCAACGGCGGACGCACCGGCTACCGCGGCCTCATCTCGGTCGCGGAGGGCGCCCACCACTCGGCGTCCAGCGTGAAGTGCGATGCCCTTCTGGTGGACAACATCTCCCGCTCGGACACCTACCCCTATGTCGACGTGCGCACCGATGACGTGACAATGGAGCACGAGGCGACCATCAGCAAGATCAGTGAGGACCAGCTGTTCTACCTCATGCAGCGGGGCCTCAACGAGGACGAGGCGCGGGCACTCATCGTGCGCGGCTTCGTCGAACCGATCGCCCGCGAACTCCCGATGGAGTACGCACTGGAGCTCAACAGACTGATCGAGCTCCAGATGGAAGGGTCGGTCGGCTGAATGACAACCAAGAATGGAGCGACGCTCGTGGCGCAACCGGTGAACACCGGCGCAGACGCGGTGGCGGCGGCGGTCGAGACGCCTGCCTCCCATCTGCATCCGAAGGTCTCCTGGGACCTTGCCGACCATCCACTGCCCAAGGGACGCGAGGAGGTCTGGCGGTTCACCCCGGTGCGCAAGCTGGCGAAGCTGCTGTCCGGTGAGGCCACCGGCCAGCAGTTCGAGATCGACCAGCAGCTGCCCGGCGAGGTCAGCCTCACCCGGATCAGCGAGGCGCGGGCGAAGGTGCTGAGCGTCGAGCCACCTGCCGACCGTTCCGCGGCGATCGCCTGCCACAACTCGCAGCAGGCCGAGCTGCTGCAGGTCCCCGCCGGCGCCGAGCTCGACGAGCCGGTCGAGCTCACCTTCCGGGGCCCCGGCACCGACAAGGCGGTCTACGAGCACCTCATCGTCGACGTGGGGGCCACGGCCAAGGTCAAGATCGTCTTCCGCTACGAGGGCAGCGCCGCATCGGCCGGGAAGATCGACATCCGTGTCGGCGAGGGCTCCCAGGTCGACTTCGTGATGCTCCAGGACTGGGCACCCGACACCCTGCGTGCCGCCCAGGTCTCGGTGCGGGTGGGCCGCGACGCCCATGTGCGCACCGTGCAGGCCTCGCTCGGTGGTGCAGTCACCCGCATCATCGAGCGCGCCACCTTCCACGGGGCCGGGGGCCAGCTGGAGCAGTTCGGCCTCTACTTCGTCGACGGCGGCAGGCACGTCGAGCACCGGCTGTTCATCGACCACAATGAACCGCACACGCGCTCCGAGGTCGACTACCGCGGCGCCGTGCAGGGCAAGGGCTCGCACAGCGTCTGGGTGGGCGATGTGCTGATCCGCAAGGAGGCCGACGGGATCAACACCTACGAGGCCAACAAGAATCTGCTCCTCACCGAGGGTGCGCGGGCCGATTCCATCCCCAATCTCGAGATCGAGACCGGCAACATCGAGGGTGCCGGGCACTCCTCGACGACAGGTCGCTTCGACGACGAGCAGCTGTTCTACCTGCGCAGCCGTGGCATTCCCGAGGACGAGGCCCGTCGCCTGGTCGTCCAGGGCTTCTTCGTCGACATCGTCCGGCGGATCGGCGTCCCCGACGTGGAGGGCCGGCTCATGACGGCAGTGAATCGCGAGCTCGACGCGATTGCCCCGCAGATCGGGGAACAGCAGTGAGTTTCGTCCCAGTGGCAGACCTCGACGAGCTGACCGAGGGTCCGCTCGGCGTCGAGGTCGACCATTCCACCGAGGGTCCGCTCCCGGTGGTGCTCTTCCGGATGTCCGACGGTGAGGTCCATGCGCTGCTGGACGAGTGCAGCCATGGCGCCGTCCAGCTGTCCGAGGGTGATTTCGACCCGGCCGACGGCACGCTCGAGTGCTATCTGCACGGCTCGCGTTTCGATGTCTGCACCGGCGCGCCGCTCAATCCGCCGGCCACCCAGCCCGTACCCGTCTATCCCGTCCGCGTCGAGGGCGAGCACGTCCTCGTCGATGTCGAGAACCCCCTGAAGGAGAACTGAACAGATGGCAACACTCGTCATCAAGGATCTGCATGCCGACGTCGACACCGAGAATGGCCGCAAGGAGATCCTCAAGGGCGTCGACCTCACCGTGAACGACGGTGAGGTGCACGCCATCATGGGCCCGAACGGATCGGGCAAGTCGACCCTGGCGTATTCGATCGCAGGTCATCCGAAGTACCACATCACGCAGGGCTCGGTGACCCTCGACGGAGTCGAGCTGAGTGCCCTGCCGGTGGACGAGCGTGCCAAGGCGGGGCTCTTCCTGGGGATGCAGTACCCGGTCGAGGTGCCCGGCGTCTCGATGGCCAACTTCCTGCGCACCGCCAAGACCTCGCTCGTCGGATCGGCCCCCAAGGTGCGTACCTGGCCCAAGCAGGTCAAGGAGGCGCTGGCCCGGATGGACCTGGAGTCGGAGTTCGCGGAGCGCTCGGTCAACGAGGGCTTCAGCGGCGGGGAGAAGAAGCGTGGTGAGATCGCCCAGCTGGAGCTGCTCGACCCCCGCATGGCGATCCTCGACGAGATCGACTCCGGCCTGGACATCGATGCGCTGAAGGTGGTCGCGGAGGGCATCGAGGCCTATTCCAAGCGTCCCGGCAAGTCCGTGCTGCTCATCACCCACTACACGCGCATCCTGCGCTACGTCCACCCCGACCGCGTCCACGTCTTCGTGGATGGTCACGTCGCGGTGACCGGTGGCAGTGAGCTGGCCGACAACCTGGAGGAGAAGGGCTATGAGCAGTACGTCGGATGAGTTCGACGTCGAGGCGGTCCGCCGGGACTTCCCGATCCTTGGCCGCCAGATCCACGGGCATCCGCTGGTCTATCTCGACAGCTCCAACACCTCGCAGAAGCCGCGCAGCGTGATCGACGCGATCAGCGACCACTATGCGCAGCACAATGCGAACGTGGCGCGCGCCATGCACCAGCTCGGTGCCGAGGCGACGGCGGCCTACGAGGGCGCCCGCGCGAAGGTGGCCGCCTTCGTGGGCGCCCGGGAGCCGGAGGAGATCGTCTTCACGAAGAACTCCTCCGAGGCACTCAACCTTGCCGCCAACACGCTCGGCTCGCGGCTGCGCCCGGGCGACGAGGTGGTCATCTCGGTGCTCGAACACCACTCGAACCTGGTGCCCTGGCAGCTCGTCTGCCAGCGCACCGGCGCCACCCTGCGCTGGTTCGACATCACCGAGGAGGGCCGGCTCGACCTGGCGGCGGCCGAACGCGATGGCCTCATCAACGAGCACACCAAGATCGTCTCGCTGGCCTGGGTGTCGAACGTGCTGGGCACCGTGAACCCGCTGCGGAAGCTGGCCGACCAGGCCCATGCCGTCGGCGCTGTCTTCGTCGCCGACGGCTCCCAGGGCGTTCCCCACCTGCCCACCGACGTCGCCGAACTGGGCGTCGACATGCTGGCCTTCACCGGTCACAAGATGTGCGGGCCCACCGGCATCGGCGTGCTGTGGGGCCGGCGGGAACTGCTCGAGGAGCTCCCGCCCTTCCTGGGCGGCGGCGAGATGATCGGCGAAGTGACGATGGCCGGCTCGACCTGGGCCGAGATCCCGCACAAGTTCGAGGCCGGTACCCCGCCGATCGCGCAGGCGGTCGGGCTCGGTGCGGCCGTGGACTACCTGGACCGGGTGGGTATGAAGGCCATCGCCCGGCACGACCACGAGATCACCGCCCACACCCTGGCGCGGCTCTCGGAGCTGGACTTCGTGCACGTGATGGGGCCGACCGAGCCCGTCGACCGCGGCTCCGCGATCGCCTTCACGGTCGACGGGGTGCATCCCCACGACCTCATGCAGCTGCTGGACTCGCGCGGGGTGGCGGTCCGTGGCGGTCACCACTGCGCCGAGCCCCTGCACAAGCGGTTGTGCATCTCCAGCTCGGCCCGTGCCTCGGGTTATCTGTACACGACCACGGCGGAGATCGACGCGATGTACGAGGCGATCGAGTGGGCGCACGACTTCTTCACGGCGAGGACAGCGGTCCGGGCATGAACGTCGAGGAGATGTACCAGGACATCATCCTGGACCACTACCGGGAGAAGCACCACGGTGGCCTGCGCGATCCCTACGAGGCCGAGGTGCACCACGTCAATCCGACCTGTGGTGACGAGATCACGCTGCGCGTCGACCTGGACGGTTCCCGGATCGCCGATGTCAGCTACACCGGGGACGGCTGCTCCATCTCGCAGGCGTCCACCTCGGTGATGACCGACCTGGTCATCGGCAAGCCGGTGACCGAGGCGATGTCCCTGTTCGACGAGTTCAGGACGATGATGGAGAGCCAGGGCAGGATCGAGCCGAACGAGGAACGCCTCGAGGACGGCATCGCCTTCGCCGGGGTCTCCCAGTTTCCGGCGCGCGTCAAGTGCGCCATGTTGAGCTGGTCCGCGCTGCGCGATGCGCTGGCGAGGGCCGGTGCCACGATCGAGGAGAGCAAGTGACGACCAGCAGTTCCGAGAGCACGGAGTCCGACCGCCAGCCGCGTCCTTCCGACCTGGTGCGCGACGAGCTGCCCGGGAGCGAACAGCCCGGGGGTGAACAGACCGGTGCGCCGGCCCAGGCATCCCAGAAGCGTCCGGTACCGACCGAGGAGCAGGTGCTCGAGGCGATGAAGGAGGTCATCGACCCCGAGCTGATGGTCAACGTCGTCGACCTCGGCCTGGTCTACGGGGTCATCGTCGACGACGACGCGAATGTGGTCCTCGACATGACGCTGACCAGCCCCGCCTGTCCGCTGACCGACCAGCTGGAGTGGAGTTCCGAGGCCGCCCTGGACGGGATCGCCAGCAGCGTGACGATCAACTGGGTCTGGATGCCGCCGTGGAGCCTCGACTGCATCACCGACGACGGCCGGGAGCAGCTGCGCTACATCGGCTTCAACGTCTGAGCCGATCGCGGCACCGGACGCATCCGTGTTGCGTCCCGCGGCATCGCCGGGGACAATGGCCACCGGTCAATCGTCAGCAGCAGTGCCAGGAGCGTCGTGATACGAGCCACTGATCTGGAAGTTCGAGTCGGAGCCCGGCTCCTGCTGAACCCGGTGAGTTTCCAGGTGATCGGCGGCGACAAGATCGGCGTCGTCGGGCGCAACGGCGCCGGGAAGACCACGACGATGCGCATCCTGGCCGGCGAGGGCCAGCCGGCCGCGGGCAGCGTGCGGCATTCCGGCCGGATCGGCTACCTGCCCCAGGATCCCCGGGAGTCCGACCTGGCCGTGACGGCTCGCCAGCGGATCATCTCGGCGCGTGGCCTGGACAGGATCGCCGCCGAGCTGCGCCGATCGACCGAGGAGATCGCCACCGCCTCGGGTGCCCGGCGCGAGAAGGCGATGACCGCATACGACCGCGCCGACGCCCAGTTCACCGCTGCCGGCGGCTATTCCGCCGAGGCCGAGGCGGCCCGGATCGCCGCGAATCTCTCGTTGCCGGACCGGGTGCTGGAGCAGCCGCTGCACGAGCTCTCCGGCGGCCAGCGGCGTCGCGTCGAACTGGCCAGGATCCTGTTCAGCAATGCCGACACCCTGCTGCTCGATGAGCCCACGAACCACCTCGACGCCGACTCGATCGTCTGGCTGCGCGAATTCATCAAGACCTTCCCCGGCGGTGTCATGATGATCAGCCACGCCACCGAGCTGCTGGACGAGACGGTGAACAAGGTCTTCCACCTGGACGCCAACCGCGCCACCCTGGACGTCTACTCGATGGGCTGGAAGCTCTACCTGGAACAGCGCCAGGCCGACGAGAAGCGCCGCCGCCGCGAGAGGCAGAACGCGGAACGCAAGGCCGCCCAGCTGATGATCCAGTCCGACAAGCTGCACGCGAAGGCCACGAAGGCCACCGCCGCGCAGAACATGGCCCGCCGGGCCGAACGGCTGCTGGCCGGCACCGAGGCGGAGCGTGCCGAGGAGAAGGTCGCCAAGATCGTCTTCCCGGATCCGGCCCCCTGCGGGCGTACTCCGATCACCGCTCACGACCTGTCGAAGACCTACGGCTCGCTCGAGGTCTTCACCGGCGTGGACCTGGCGATCGACCGGGGCAGCCGGGTCGTCGTGCTCGGCCTCAACGGCGCCGGCAAGACCACCCTGCTCCGGGTGCTGTGCGGGCTGGAGAAGTCCGACACCGGCGAGGTCGTGCCCGGACACGGACTCAAGCTCGGCTACTTCGCCCAGGAACACGATCTGCTGGACATGTCGGCCAGCGTGCTGGAGAACATGCAGGCCTCTGCTCCGCAGCTCAACGACACCGACGCCCGCAAGGTGCTCGGCAGCTTCCTGTTCACCGGGGACGACGACCACAAGCCCGCCGGGGTGCTCTCCGGCGGCGAGAAGACCCGGCTGGCGCTGGCCACGCTGGTGGTGAGCTCGGCGAATGTGCTCCTCCTCGACGAGCCGACCAACAATCTGGATCCGGCCAGCCGCGAGCAGGTGCTCCAGGCCATTCGCGCCTACAAGGGCGCCATCGTGCTCGTCACCCACGACGAGGGTGCGGTGGAGGCCCTGGAGCCGGACCGGGTGCTCATCCTGCCCGACGGCGTCGAGGACATGTGGGATCACGACTACACCGATCTGGTGGCGCTGGCCTGAGCGGACGGCGAACCGGTGGGCCGGACGACGAGCCGGTAAGGTGCCTGTCGGGCGGCGTGGGGGTGTTCATGGAGAGACTGGCCAAGGGTGCGCGGATCAGTGGCGCGTCACGCGAGCAGTGTGCCGCGCAGCTGGCGGCGGGCTATCTCGCCGGGGCGTCGATCCGGGCGCTGGCTGCCAGTTCCGGGCGTTCCTACGGGTTCGTCCAGGCACTTCTCGGTGAGGCCGGAGTTGAGTTGCGCAGCCGCGGCGGGGCACGCCGACGCCCGGTGAAGGGCGGCACAGCGGCCGCCCGGACGGCCTCCGAGGACGTCTCCGCGGCCTTCGCGCAGTCCGGTCCGACAGGCGATGGGGCCGGCGTCGAGCCGGAGGCCCACGAGCACGGGTCCTCCCACAAGTCCGGGAAGAAGGACAAGAAGGGCAAGTCGGGCAAGAAGAAGCACAAGTCCGGCAAGAAGAAGGACAGGAAGAAGTCGAAGAAGAAGTGAGCGGCTCCCTCAGCCGAGCCCGGCTGGCCTGACGAACTCGTCGACGCTCACCGAGACCTCGATCACGGCCGGTCCTTCGGCGAGCTCGTCGTGGGCGTGGAAGGCATTGGGCCCCATGGCCACGACATCGTGCACCTGTGCCGCGTCGGCCTCCACCTCGAACTCGACGAGCCGGCTGCCCACGGCGCGCAGGCCGGCGTCGGTCAGCTGCGTGGTGAGGGACTCCTGCTTGTCGTGCGCGACGTCGAGCAGCCCGAGCCGGGCGCGCAGGCCGGCGAGATGACGGGTGGTGGGGGAGACCACCAGCAGGCGGCCACCGGGGCGCAGGACCCGGGCGAATTCGGCGGCATTGCGTGGCGCGAAGACGCACAGCAGGGCATCGACCACCCCGCTGCGCAGCGGCAGCCCCGCCCAGGTGTCGGCGACGATGCTCGCCAGCCCGTGCTGTGCCGCCCGCCGTGCCGCGGCCACCGAGACATCGCTCGCCAGCCCGGAAAGGCCCGGGTGCGCGGCAAGGACACCGCGCAGATACCAGCCGGGTCCTGAGCCCACCTCGACGACGTGCCCGCTGTCGGGCAGTGCCGCCGACAGCGCCTCGCGGATCGGCAGGTAGACGCCCGAGCCGAGCAGCCGCTCGCGGGCGGCCACCATCTGGGCACTGTCGGCATTGGCCGGCTCGGGGCCGTTGGCCAGATTCACCTGGCCCTGGCGCGCGATGTCGAAGCTGTGCCTGTGGGGGCACCGAAGGCTTCCGCCGTCGCGGGCCAACGGGGAGTCGAGATCTGCGCGGGCACGGCAGACCGGGCAGGCGAGCAGACCGACCGCCTCGTCGAGGGCGGCGGGGATTCTCACAGGGCCCTGAGCATGCCGCCGTCGACGGGCACCAGGAGGCCGGTCAGATAGCTGGCCGCATCGCTGAGCAGGAAGCTCGCCACCTTCCCGAACTCCTGGGGAGTGCCCAGCCGGCGCATCGGGATCCCGGCGCGCGCGGCATCCTCGGCGGTCGGTTCGTGCCCCAGCAGGTCGACCATTCGCTGTGTGGCGATGTTTCCCGGCGCGACCGCGAAGGCCCGCCCGCCGGCCGGGGCGATCTCGTCGGAGAGCTGCTTGACGAGCATGGCCAGGCCCGGGCGCAGGCCATTGCTCGGGGCCATCTGGGCCAGCGGGGTCTTGGCGGAGACAGACAGCACGAAGCCGAGCACCGCTGCCGGGTTGGTGCCGAGCACGGCGCGGGCAACCCGCAGGGCGGCCAGGAAGACCGAGTCGAAGGCCTGCGTCCACTGCTCGTCCGTGGTGCTGAGCACGGCTCCCTTGGGCGGGCCGCCGACCGAGACGAATGCCCCGTCCAGACGCTGCCAGCGGTGCATCGCCGCGTCGACGGCGGTGCGCGCGGTCTGCTCGTCGGACAGGTCGGCGGTCACGGTGAGAGCCCGGTCCGGACCCAGCTCCTGCCGGGCGGCGGCCAGTGCCTCGGCCCGCCGGGCCACCAGCACGACCCGTGCGCCTTCGGCCACCAGTTCCCGGGCGGTGGCGAGCCCCAGACCACCGCTTGCCGCGGTGACGACGAAGACCTTCTCGGACAGTCCCAGATCCATGGGTTCATCCTGCCGCACCTGTGCCGCGACCGGTAACGTGGCGGCGTGAACAGCGAAGAAACACCGGGCCAGGGCCGCGTCGCCCTGGTGACCGGAGCAAGCCGGGGCATCGGGGCCGCCGTCGCGCAGCGACTCCTCGACAAGGGCTATCGCGTCGCCGGGACCTCCCGCAGCGGCACCGGCCCCGAGGGGGTCCTCACCGTGCCCGCCGATGTCACCGACCCGGCCCAGGTCGACGCGGCCTTCACCCGCGTGGAGGAGGAGTACGGGCCCGTCGAGGTCCTCGTCTCCAATGCCGGCATCACCAAGGACACCCTGCTGGTGCGCATGAAGGACGAGGACTGGGCATCGGTGGTCTCGACCAATCTGACCGGTGGCTTCCTCGTCGTGCGCCGGGCGGCCCGGTCCATGATGCGCAGGCGTTTCGGCCGGATCGTGCTCATCGGCTCGGTGGTCGCGAGCATCGGCTCGCCCGGCCAGGTGAACTACGCGGCGAGCAAGGCGGGCCTGATCGGGGTCGCCCGCAGCGTCGCCCGCGAACTCGGCGGCCGTGGGGTGACCTGCAATGTCGTCGCGCCCGGCTTCATCGCCACCGAGATGACCCAGGACCTGGGCGATGAGCTGCGCGCCGAGTACCTCCGGCGGATCCCCGTCGGCCGCCTCGGCGAGGTCGACGACGTCGCGAATGCCGTCGAGTTCCTCTGTGCCGACCAGGCCGGCTACCTCACCGGCACGGTGCTGCCTGTTGACGGCGGAATGGGCATGGGACGGTAGCTTGTCCCTGTAGACCAGGAAAGGACATTGACTCGATGGGGATTCTCGACGGCAAGAAGATCGTGGTGACGGGCATCACGATGAACACTTCGATCGCCTACAAGGTCGCGGAAGTGGCCCAGCAGCAGGGTGCGACGGTCGTCGTCACCGCCTTCGGGCGCGCGGCGAGCCTGTGCAGGCGCGTGGTGACCAAGCTCGACCCGGTGCCGCCGGTGCTCGAGCTCGACGCCAGCAGCGCGGAGAGCCTCGCGGCGCTGCCAGCTGAACTGCGCGAACAGGGCTTCGACCACGTCGACGGTCTGCTGCACTCGATCGCCTTCGCCAATCCGGAGCGGGCGCTCGGCGGCAACTACCTGTCGACCGGCTGGGACGACGTCGCGACCAGCCTGCACGTCTCGACCTACTCCTATGTCTCGCTCGCCACCTCGCTGCGCGAGCTGATGGGCCCGGGATCCTCGGTTGTCGGACTCACCTTCGACGCCACGGTGAGCTGGCCGGCCTATGACTGGATGGGCGTGGCGAAGGCGGGGCTGGAGTCCGCGAACCGTTACCTGGCCCGTTACCTGGGCAAGGACGGGATCCGCAGCAATCTGGTGGCCGCCGGACCGATCGACTCGATCGCCAAGAAGGCCATTCCCGGTTCCGCCTCGTTCAACGACATCTGGTCGCAGCGGGCGCCGCTCGGCTGGAATGCCAAGGACGCCACCCCGGTGGCCGGTGTGGTCTGTGCGCTGTTCAGCGATCTGTTCGCCGCGACCACCGGTGAGATCGTGCACGCCGACGGCGGACTGTTCTCCACGGGCGCCTGAGCGGGAAGCTCAGGCTGCCGGTCCCGTCTGGATCGGCCAGCTCGCCGCCGCGCACACGGCGTCCTCGCACAGGCCTTCGAGGGTTCGCAGATGGTCCTCCCGGGCCAGCACGGCGTGGGAGTGCACGGCAGCGGGGGTGGCATCCAGACCCGCCCGGCAGGCCTCCCGCCACAGCAGCGCGCGGTCGAGCAGCCCCTGGTTGGCCGGGGGATAGGCAGGGCCGAGTACGACGGAGTCGGCACCCTCGGGGCGCCGGCCGGCCGGGGCGTCGAGTCGTCCCAGCTCACGCGCCGCGGTGAGCATCTGCTCGTTGAGCGCCCTGGCCGCCTCCTCGGGGGTGGCCGGGAGCAGCGGGGCCAGGGCATCGACGAGCTGCCACTGCATCGCAGGGC
>JBAQVA010000230.1:0-6681 GCA_049297835.1 Propionibacterium sp. | reverse complement strand
ACTCCGTTGCGCTGGCCGTGGGTGTCTCGGACGCGGAGGTGCTGGCCACCGCGGTGCTGGGGGCGGCGGTCGGCGTGCCGCTGTCCGCCGGGGAGGCCGATCCGGTCGTGGCCGAGCCGGTCGGCGTGGAGGACGCCGTCGTCGTCGGGCCGGCGACGATCGATATCTGCGAGCTCGCGGACGGCACCGACGAGGGAACGGCGATGCCGGGCAGCTCGGTGCCCACCGCCGCCTGCGGGGTGCCGTGGATCTGGCCTGCTGGCATCTGGATGATCACCGGATTCGGGTTGGGCACCATGCCCAGGTTGGCGGCCTTCGCGGCGAGCACATTGGTGGTGCCGAGCTGGTCCACCTCGCCCTGGAGCAGATCCTGGTGGTAGCCGGAGGCCTGCGCCTGGGCGCGCAGGTCCTCCAGGGTGGACTCCTGCTGCTGGATGGAGGTGTTGAGCACGAGGACCGCCGCCATCCCGAGCCCCAGGATGGCCAGCAGCACGAGGATGAAGGGGACGCCGGCCAGCCGGGTGCTCCGCCCGGCCGCGCCCGTCTGCTCGCCCCGGCGCCTCTCGCGCCGGTCCTGCGGCCGGCGCGCCTCGTGATCGCTGGTCATCGTTGCCTCCTCGCTCGGTCCGGACGGATGCGCTGCAGACCGCGCAGTCTCGCCGAGGCGGCGCGCGGGTTCGAGGAGATCTCCTCCGGCGAGGGGCGCTCCGCGCCGTGTGTCAGCAGGGAGAACCTGGCTGCCATCTCGTCGGGAACGATCGGGAGCCCGGCGGGCGCACTGTCATGGCTGGCCGTGGCGAAGAGTTGTTTGACGATGCGGTCCTCGAGCGAGTGGTAGGCCAGCACGGCGGCCCGGGCGCCCACCACCATGCGATCGAGCATCCGGGGCAGCACCGCGGACAGCACGTCCAGCTCACCGTTGACCTCGATGCGAAGCGCCTGGAAGGTGCGTCTGGCCGGGTGGCCGCTCGATCGGACCCGCACTGCGGCCGGGATCGCCGATTCGATGACCCTGACCAGGCGCGCGGAGTTCTCGAAGGGTGCCTCGGCGCGCTCGGCGACGATGGCGCGGACGATGCGCTGGGCCTGTCTCTCCTCGCCGTACTCGCGCAGCACGCGCACCAGCCGGCCCGGCTCGTAGTCATTGAGGATCCGGGCCGCGGTGAGCTCGTTGCGGTCGTCCATCCGCATGTCGAGCGGCGCGTCGGTGCGATAGGCGAAGCCGCGCTCGGTGCGGTCGATCTGCAGGCTCGACAGACCGAGGTCCAGCAGCATGGCGTCGAGGCCGTGCACGCCGAGCCCGTCGAGCACCTCGGGCAGTTCGTCGAAGCGGGCGCGGACCAGGTGGACCCGGTCCCCGAAGCGGTGCAGCCTCGTCGCGGCCAGCGCCAGCGCATCGCCGTCCTGGTCGATGCCGACCAGCTGTGCCCGCGGGTTGGCCTCCAGGACGAGACTGGCGTGCCCGGCCATCCCGAGCGTTCCGTCGACGTAGACGGCACCCTCGTGGTGCAGGGCGTCGGACAGCATCTCGACGACGCGCCCGGCCATCACGGGGACGTGGATGCGGGCGGGGTCCTCACCGGGGCCGGTGGGGGGAAGATCGGGCCGCACCATCGCCTCTCCTCCCCCTGACTCGGAACTGCGGCATCCGGTTCCAACCCGAGCCTGATGAGCCACCTGGCACCGGGGAAGGTGCACCAGGGGGTTCAGCCCGGGCTGAAGCCGCATGCCGCAGTCAGCGACCGGCCTCGTTCGTGAGGATCTCCTCGTTCATGGCGGCGAAGGAATCCTCCTGTGCGGCGGAGTAGTTCTGCCATCCGGCGGCGTCCCAGACCTCGACCCGGTTGATGGCACCGACCACCACGATCTCCTTGTCCAGTGCCGCGTAGTTGCGCAGCGCCGGGGGGATCGTGACTCGTCCCTGCTTGTCCGGGACCTCGTCGCTGGCCCCGGCCGCCAGCATGCGCTGGAAGTCACGGACCTGCTTGAGGGTCGCGGGTGCGGTGCTCACCGGTCGGGTCATGGCGACGAAGGTTGCCATCGGGTAGACGGCCAGGCAGCGGTCCTGCGACCGCGTGATGACCAGACCCTCGGCGAGTTCGTCACGAAACTTTGCCGGAAGGAAGAACCGGCCCTTGTCGTCGAGCTTGGGGGTGTACGTACCCAAGAACATTGGGTCCCCCTCGCTCCCTGATCGGGGTCAGTTGCTCCACTGCTCACCACGTTACCCCACTTTCCACCACTCAACCACCGACCCGCTCCACTCCGGCGATTCCCCTCACCACTGGTGCGAGATCGGCGGCGGGCACGCAAAGACCCCCGGGCTCAAAGCCCGGGGGTCGGTTCTGCAGGACAGCTGTGGGGGACGCTCAGAAGTTCCCGTCACCCTGGCGACGGCGCCAGCGGTCCTCCATCCTGTTCATGAACGCTCCCGAGGAGGGCGACTGCTTCTTCGCATGTCTGGAACCCTTCGTGGGCGCCTGGCTCGCCTGACGCCAGGCACCGAGCGCAAGCACGGCGCAACCGAGCATGACGACGAAACCAATGACGCTGACCACCCAGACCGTCTGTATTCCGGCCAGCAGCAGGACGAGTCCTGCGAGGAAACCCAGACCGGCCAGGCCGGCTCGACGACCGTGCAACTGGCGCGGCGTCCGCGAGTTGCCCAGGGTGTGTGCCAGGTGTGGGTCATCCGCCACGAGCGACGCTTCGAGCTCCTTGAGCATCCGCTGCTCTTCATCGGACAGGGGCATCACACGCCTCCTAACATGGGCGTTGATCTTCAGTACAGCCAGTCTAGGGCGCCTCGGAGACAGACGGAACGTCAAACGATGTCCGGGTCAGACTCGCCCTCTGCACGGCCCGTGGGCCGAACCGGGCGATCGCCGAATCCGCGGCCAGTTCTGCCTCTCTCATGCCCCGCTCCGGCTCGTCCAGGGCAGGTTGACGGTAGGCCGATTGACTGGGCACGAGGCGGCTCACCCGGACGCCCACCCGGCGGACCCGGGCGCGCTGGAGGCCCAGCGCCCCGAAGAGCCGGCGGGCCAGGGCGTAGATCTCGTCGGTGACATCGCTCGGCTCCCCCAGCCCGCCGGCCCGGGTGATCGTCGTGAAGTCGGCGAAACGCACGTCGATGGTGACCGTCCGTCCGCAGACCCCGGCCACGCGCATCCGCGAGGCCACCCGGGCGGCCATCCGCAGCAGCTCCGTGCACACCAGCCCGGGATCCTCGATGTCCCGCTCGAAGGTGGTCTGGGAGCCGATGCTCTGCTCGGGTGCCCGGCCGACGACCGGGTCGTCGTCGCGACCCCAGGCCAGCTCGGACAGCCATTGCCCGGTCCGGGCCCCGAAGGCTCGGCGCAGCGTGCTCGCCGGTGTGTGCGCGAGCTGACCGACACTCATCAGGCCGAGCCTGTGCAGGCCCTGCGCCGTGGCCGGCCCCACCCCGACCAGGCGCTCCACGGGCAGCGGGTGGAGGAAGGCGATCACCTCGTCGGCGGTGAGCACGAGCAGGCCGTCCGGCTTGGCCCGGGTGCTCGCCATCTTGGCGAGTGTCTTGCTCGGGGCGATGCCCACCGAGCAGGTGATGGACTGCTCGTCCCAGACCCGGGCGCGCACCATCTCACCGATCATCCGGGGCGGGCCGAGCCGGCGCCCGGCGCCGCTGACATCGAGGAATGCCTCGTCGATGCTCGCCGCCTCCACCTTCTCGGTGACGGCCCCGAAGAGCGCGAAGACGCTGGCCGAGACCGCCGCGTAGCGGTCGAAGTCGGGAGGCACGACGGTGCCCTGCGGGCACAGCCGCAGCGCACGGCCCGAAGGCATCCCGCCCTGAACGCCGTACCGGCGGGCCAGGTAGTTGGCGCTCAGCACCACCCCGCGCTCGGCGCCGCCCACCCAGAAGGGCAGCTCCGCCAGGCCGGGACGGCGGGCCTGCTCGACGGAGGCGTAGAAGGCGTCCATGTCGACGTGCATGATCGCCGATGGCCTGCGCCCGGGGACCGGCGGGCTCATCGGCCCGAGCTGCCCGGGCTGGCATGCCACAGCTTGCGGGGAGCCGCCGCCGGCGAGTCCCCCGCCACCGCGATGTCGGCGTAGGGCGACTGGACGAAGCCGCTGGGGTGCACCAGCATCCGGCGGGGCCCGCGGGGCTGCTCGCCGTCGGGGACCCGGCTCAGCAGGGCCGTCACCTCGTCCAGTGCCGCCCGGCGGCCCCGGGCGGCCAGCACCCGGCAGTATCTCTCGTGGAGTCCGGCCAGGTCCCAGGCGCCGGTGCCGTTGAGCGAGATGCCGCGCGGCCCGGTGCGCCGGATCTCCCCCCGCGCCAGGAGCAGCCAGTTGCCGAAGACCGTCGCCGCGCAGGAGTCCTGCGCGTCCTCGAAGAAGGTGACATCGGACGGGCCGCTGCCGTCGTCCAGGCTGAGGAAGACGACCCGGCGCCCGGAGCGCACCGGCGGGGTCTGGGTGGCGACCTTGACGCCGGCGACGAGCACCTCCTCGTGATTGCGCCGGTCGAGCAGCCGGGCGGCCGGCACCACGCCGAGCGCATCGAGCATGTCGCGGTAGAACTCGAGGATGTGACGGCTGACGTCCATGCCGAGCACCGCGATCTCCGCCTGGGTGCGTTCCGCACGCGACATCTCGGGCAGCCCGCTGGGCTCCACGTCCACCGCCCGGTCGAAGCCGAGGCTGGCCTGCAGGCCCACCGAGGCGCCGTGCGCGCGGCGCGCCGCCCGGGCCTCGCGGGTCAGGTCGGCCAGCGCCAGCAGGAGATCGCGGCGGGTGACGGCACCCCGTCGACACCGCTCGGGATCGATGCCGTAGAGACTGTCGAAGCCCCCGACCAGGATCAGGTTCTCCACCACCGGGGTGCTCACCGCCGCCCGGGAGACGAAGTCGGACAGGCCGGTGTAGGGCCGGCCGGCGACGATCCGGGCGATCTCCTCCTGACTGATGTCCTTGACATCGGCCAGCGCCAGCCGGATCGCCCAGTCCCGGGCATCGGGCAGGCCCGGCGCCGGGGCCGGCGCGTCGGTTTCGGCCTCCACGTGGAGGGCGTGGAAGACACCGTCGCAGGCATTGACGTCGATGCCCAGGACGGTGATGTTCATCCGCCGGGCCTCCTCCAGGAGCAGCCGCTTGGGATACATGCCCGGGTCGTGGGTGAGGATCCCGGCCAGGAAGGGCGCCGGCCAGTGCCTCTTGAGCCAGGCCGACTGGTAGGTGGGCAGCGCGAAGGCGGCGGCATGGGCCTTGCAGAAGCCGAAGGAGGCGAAGGCGGCGAGCACCTGCCAGATCCGCTCGGCGTCCTGGACGCTGTAACCCTGCAGCCGGGCCCGGGGCAGGAACCAGCTGCGCGTGCACTGCTGGCCCTCGACGCTGCCGAGCGCGCGGCGCGCCTCGTCCGCGCGGGCCAGGCCCACGCCGGTGAGGGCCGCGATGATCTTGATGACCTGCTCGTGGAAGACCACCACCCCGCAGGTCTCCTCGAGGATGGGACGCAGCCGCTCGTGCAACCACCGCGGCGGCGTCCACCCGGCCCTGGCATTGAGGAAGGGCACGACCATGTCCGACTTCACCGGTCCGGGGCGGAACAGCGAGATGTCGATGATGATGTCGTTGAAGTCGCTCGGCGCGAACTTGCCGACCAGCTCCCGCTGACCCGGCGACTCGATCTGGAAGCAGCCAAGGGTCTGGGAATGGTCGATGAGCTCGTAGACCTCCGGGTCGTCGAAGGGCTCCAGCTCTGCCAGCTCCGGCACCTGCCCGGGACCCTCGACCCGGGCGATCTCCTCGAGGGTGTGGGCGATGGCCGACTGCATCCGGATGCCGAGCAGGTCGAGCTTGAGCATGCCCATCGCCTCGACGGCGTCCTTGTCGAACTGGCTCATCGGGAAGCCCTGGGCGCTGACCTGCACGGGGGTGCGGTCGAACAGGCCCGCATCGGAGATGATCACCCCGCAGGGATGCAGGGCAAGGTGGCGGGGCAGCCCGTCGAGGCCCTCGACGAGGTCGAAGACCATGCCCAGGCGCTGCTCGTCGAGCCCCGCGGTGCGCAGCTCGGGCAGCTCCCGCACGGCATTGCGGATGTCGCGGGCCCGGATGTGGGGAAAGGCCTTCGCCATCGCGTCGATCTCGCCGGGTGCCATGCTCAGCGCGGCCCCCACGTCGCGCAGCGCATGACGCACGCGATAGGTCTCGACCATCGCGACGCAGGCCACCCGATCGGCGCCGAAGTGGTCGAGCACCATGCGGTAGATGTCGGTACGGCGGGCGGACTCGACATCGAGGTCGATGTCGGGCAGCACACCGCGCAGGGGCGACAGGAAGCGCTCCATGACCAGCCCGTAGGTCATCGGCTCGACCCCCGAGATGCCGAGCAGGTAGTTGACCAGGCTGCCCGCCCCCGATCCCCTGGCCGCGCAGCGCAGGCCCGCGGCGCGCACCATGTCCACGACCTGGGCCACGGTGAGGAAGTAGGACGAGAAGCCGAGCCCCTCGATCACCTCGAGCTCGTCGGCCAGCCGGCCGGCCGCCGCGGCGTCGCGGCCGTAGCGCGAGTCGAGACCGGCACGGCAGCGCTCGCGCAGGATCTCCCGGGCCCCCGGCACCACCGGCAGGTGGATCTCGCCCAGCCCGACATCGGCCACCGGGTCGAGCATGCATTCCAGGGCCAGGGCC
>JBAQVA010000229.1:0-2388 GCA_049297835.1 Propionibacterium sp. | reverse complement strand
CCATTCCGAACCCGGAAGTTAAGCCTCCCAACGCCGATGGTACTGCAGGGGGAACCCTGTGGGAGACTAGGACGCCGCCACACACCCAAACTCCCCTCCACCACGTGGAGGGGAGTTTTTTCATGCCCGAAAACAATTCATGGCTGAGAACCTGATTTCGAAGCCAGAGGGCAATCCATCCGTTTTCTCGGTGGTCGTCTGCTGCGGATCCGGTCGAGCTGGTGGATCGTCGTCGGCGCTCCCGCCTTCCGGGATCAGGACAGCGGCGGGCCCTCGGCAGGTGGCCGCTAGGGTGGCGCCATGAGCGTGGATGATCTGCCGCACCGCACCTTCGTCACTGTTGTGCCTGCGGACCGGCCGGTGCGCAGACGGCGGGCCAGTCGGGTGATCGTCCTCGCCGGTGAACGGGTTCTCCTGGAGGAAGACACCGATCCCGGCTGCCCGGGAGTCACCTGGTGGGTGACGCCCGGTGGCGGAGTGGATGCCGGGGAGAGCTTCGAACAGGCGGCGGTGCGAGAGCTGCGCGAGGAGACGGGGCTGCACATCGCGGGGACCGATCTCGAGGGTCCGGTGGGACGGCGCGTCACACATCACGGATATTCCGACCAGGTGCTGGTGCAGCAGGAGTTCTTCTTCATCCTGCGCACCGAGCAGTTCACGGTGGACACCTCGGGTTACACACCCGAGGAGCGTCAGACCCTTGCGCGCACCGCATGGCTCACCCGCGACGAACTGGCCGGCCGGACGTACTGGCCGGAGCTCCTGCCCACCCTGTGGAACAGCACACCGGGCAGTTTCCTGGAGATGGGCCATGTCGAGGAGTCGACAGTGCCGCTCACCGCGGACCAGCGGGACTTCTGAGTCAGGGATCCGGGTGATGGCGTCCGGCGCTGAATTGCTGGTTGCCGAGACGACCCGTAGGAACGGAATGTGCGGAGCCTGTGACGACGCAGGGGAGCGTCCCGGGAACCGTGGGGAGTCGACGTCTCGGGGGGAGTCGACATCTCATTGTGCGATGCGATGCAGGGCACTGCGATCGAGAATCTCGAAGGCGCGGTGATGGACCGCAATGAGGCCTTCGTCTGCCATGTGCCCGAGTTCGCGTGTCATTGACGCTCGGGAGACCTGCAGGGTGTCTGCCAGCTCCTGGCGGGTGAGGACCAGATCAACCCAGCTGCGCTCGTCGCTGTGATGGACGAGGAAGAACGCCAGTCGGGCTCGCAGGCCGCGCCGGGACAGGAGCTCGCCGAGCGCGTTGAGGTGTCTTGCCCGCTCTGCGAGCAGCCGGACGCAACCCTGGAGAAGGACCTGTCGCCAGGGGTCGATCGGGGCAGCACACAGCAGGGTGGAGGTGACCACGGCCAGTGCATGGACGGCATTGATGGCCCGGACGTCTGCAGGCCATCTGGCGTTCTCCCCGAAGGCGGTCACGGCGCCACACGCGATGCCCGGTGTGACGGTGTCGATGATGTGACGCGCCCCATCGGTCCTGGACCGGGTGACCTCGAGTTGTCCTGCCAGGACCACGAAGAACTCGCCCTGGTGCTCACCCCTGTGGGCGACGGCTTGGTCGGGTGCCCACTCGACGTAACGCAGGCAGCCCTGTGCCAGGAGCGAGTGCAGGCCTTCGGGACGCAGCTCGCGCCCCAGCAGTGAGGTGCTGAAGGCCGTCAGATCGGTCGCGCTGAGCGGCAGGGCCCAGCCGCCGGTGTCGTCACCGTCTGTCGAATTCATTCGCCCTCCGACGCCCGTCCTCTGCTGGTGCTGCCTCTTCCCACGTGTTGCCATGGCAACAGACAGTGCTCCCATGCCCGCCTAGCGTGGGGCCGAAGGCCCGGTTGCCCGGGTGGGTCAGCTCTCATGGAGGCTATTCGGTTATGGGGATGTTCTGCTACCAGTGTGAGCAGACCGCTCGAGGCGTCGGGTGCGTGGACGTGGGGGTGTGTGGCAAGACCGTCGGGACTGCCGCGGCCCAGGACCGGGTCACCTTTGAACTGATGAAGCTCGCGGTGGCATCCCGGGCCCGGCATGTGGAGTCACAGTATGCCCTCGTGTTCATGAGGGCGCTGTTTGCGACGGTGACCAACGTGAACTTCGACGAGAGCTCCTGCGAGAGTCTCGCCGATGACATCGCCGCCATGACGGACACGCTCACTGCGGGCAAGGAAGTCGTCCTCGATGCCGTGAGTGCTCCGGACACGCTCTTCGGGGCGGCAACCACCGAGGGTTCCTGCCGGTCACTGCTCATCCTGGGATTGCGTGGGATGGCCGCCTACGCCTACCACGCCCATGTGCTCGGGCGCCACGATCCGGCGGTTGACGAATGGCTGGTGACAGGCATGGCCGAGGCGTCCACGTCACACAGCGTGCCCGAATGGCTCGGGCTGC
>JBAQVA010000228.1:0-5147 GCA_049297835.1 Propionibacterium sp. | reverse complement strand
ATCCGCAACAGGGGCAGCCGGTCGAGCAGGCCGTTGCCCAGCTGGTCGGCGAAGAGCAGCGCGAGCCTGGTGGCATCGATGCCCTCGACGCTCTGCTGGAGGGCGGCCATCTCGCGACGTGCCTGGTCGGGGGAGGCTCCCAGCCCCATGCGCCTGCCGAAGCCGTGGTTGCGGCCGGCCTGCCCGGTGACCTCCAGATCTCCGAGGCCCGCCAGGCCCGAGGCGGTGAGCGCGTCCCCGCCGAGGCTCTGGCCGAAGGCCGACATCTCCCGGACGGCCTGCACGAAGACCGCGGCCCGCAGGTTGTGCCGGCTCGCCCCGTCGCGCTCGCTGAGCCCGTCCACCAACCCCAGGGCGATCGCGTAGCTGTTCTTCAGCGGGGCGCAGACCTCGACTCCCACCTCGTCGCTGCTGGGCTCGATCGAATAGGCCGGGGTCGAGCACTGCCGCGCGTAGCGCTGCACGACCGCGATGTCGTGGCAGGCGAAGACCGGCGCGGTCGGGCTGCCGGCCGCACACTCGGTGGCGAGGACCGGCCCGGCGACGGTGACGATGGGTGGTAACTCGGCGTCGGCCTCGGCGGCGATCCTGCGGAGGTTCTCCGAGAGCAGCCGCACGCGGCCGTCCTCCAGCTGGCTGAAACCCTTGGAGGTGAGCCACAGCGAGTCCACCGAGGTCAGCGGGTCGAGGATCTCTCGCGTCAGCCGGGGCACCTCGGAGGACAGCACCGCCATGACAACGACCTGGGTGTTGCTCAGCGCCTCGTCGAGCTGCCCGGGACGGTAGGTCCGCACACCGGAAGGCAGCGGAACACCGGTGCGGGGATGCGCTGCGCCGGTCTCGAGCACGTCGAGAAGGTCCTCGTCGTACCGGGAGCCCCACAGCCGCACGTCCCAGCCCGCGTCCACCAGGGGCCGGCACTGCGCCGCGCCCATCGCGCCTGCGCCCAGAATCGTGATCGTCGGCATCATGTCCTCCACGCATTCGGCTCGTGACGCGCCGCAACGGTGCGTCGTTGTCACCACGCTAGCGTCCGGTCAGGCCCGATCGGGCGCTGTCGAGGCGATGGCGCGAGGGCCCGGGAGGCCAGCGCGGTGCCCGCCGTCACTGGGGCCAGCGTGCGCGGTGGCCCGCGTCAGGGCTGACCGAGGGCCAGCTCGCGGGCGATGACCGAGCCGACCCCGCCGTCGGCGTTGCTCCCGGCGAGCGGATAACCGGATTCCATCACGCTCGGGTGCGAATTCGCCATCACATAGGGATGCCCGACCAGGGCCAGCATCTCGAGGTCGTTGGGCATGTCACCGAAGGCCATCGCCTCCGCGGCCGGCACCTGCTGGTCGTGCAGGACCGTGCGCAGCGCCGAGGCCTTGCTCACACCCGGGGCGCTGCACTCCACGAAGCCGGCGGCGCGCGCGAAGGAGAACGTGGGATGCACCCGTCCTCCGGCGACCCGCCCACAGGCCCGGGCCAGTGCCTCGGTGGGAGTGCTTGGGGACAGGGCGATGAGTTTCACGACGGGATCGACATGGACGAGCTCCGCCAGCTGGGCGACGTGGTCGGGACTCTCCGCCGTCTCGAACCCGGCGAACTGCTCGTCGGCACCCCAGCCCTCGTGGGCGTACTCCAGGGCGAAGCAGACATCGGGCACCAGCCTCGCCAGGTCCTGTCCGAAGGCGAGCGCCTGCTCGGCGCGGATGGCATGGAAGTCCAGAACCCGGCCCTCGTGCGGATCCAGGACGACTGCGCCGTTGCTCGCGATGAGCGTATAGGAGATGTCGAGCAGCGGCTCCAGCACTCCCGTCCAGCGGGCCGGGCGTCCGGTCGCGAAGACGACGTGGGCGCCCTGCCGGACAGCCAGCCGCACGGCCGCGACGCACCGGGGATGCAGGCAGTGGTCGGGGGCCAGGAAGGTGCCGTCCAGATCGCTGGCGATGAGCCGGATCGGCCGGCTCACGGCGCGGACCTCACAGCTTGGACTCATCGCTCGTCGGCGACTGGGTGGCGCTCGCGGTGCCGCTCCCGGAGGTGCCCATCGACGGTGTCTTGGTGGGGGAGTTCTGGTCGCCGGGACTCGTCTGCGACTCCGAGGGGGACTCGGACTCGCTGGGGGACTGGCTCGGGGAGGACGAGCCACTGGGGCTCGGCGAGGCGGACTCGCTGGAGGACTGCGAGGGCGATTCGCTGGACGACTGGGAGGGCGACTCGCTCGAACTGCCCGACGGTGATCCGGACTGGGGGCTGCTCTGTGAGCTCGTCGCCGAACCGGTCACCGGCGCGCTCGGCGACTCGGGCGGGCGGTTCTGGAAGATGAGCACGGCGATGAGCAGTGCGAGTGTTGCCAGCAGCACCATGAGCAGCCAGCTGGCCAGCAGCGGAACCCACCCGGCGCGATCCTTGCGGCCCGGCCAGGGCAGCGGCCAGGCACGCCAGGCGCCAGGACGCGAATTGCCAACCCAGGGCAGCGTGAAGGAAGGACCGGACGCCTGACCGAGCAGCGGTGTGCTCGACAGGTCGACCGTGCGCAGCAGCCGGTCGGCCTCCGCCAGGGCGTCGCGGGAGCCGTCCCAGGCCAGCGCCACCCAGGGCGCTGCCGGTGTGGGATCGGCCGCGACCGGATGATCGGGACCGTTGCGGAACAGATGGCCCAGCCGGCCGTCGTCCTGGCCCTGCCCGCCGCGCGCCACCACGGTCGCGGCATTCATCTTGTTCACCTCGCCGGCCAGCCGGTCGCGGGCCGCCGCATCCTTGGCGGCACCGTCGGCGAGCACGAGGAGCAGCACCTGCGGCTGGCCTTCGGCGTGGGCGAGGAAGGCAACCCCGCTCGACCGGGCAACGAGCCGCGAGTCGAGCCAGAACTCGTCGATCTTCGGCGGATCGGTGGTCAGCAGGGGATAGGAGTCGACGAGAGGGGCCGCCGGGAGGGCTTCCCTCGGCGGCGGCGTTCCGGTGTTCTCCTGCTTCGACATCGCCCCCATCTCATCACAACTCCCAAGCACCCCGAAGCGCTCGCCACAACCGAAGCCGTTCGGCTGTGGACGCGCTGTGAGTTGTCATCAGCTGGACGTGGCAGGGTTGTTCCCACAAGGTCGGAACGGCGCTGCGGGGTATGGTTGCCTGCGACGCCGACTCCGCGCCCGCCAGGCGTCCCCGAGCTGTCCAGGAGAGTTGAGTTGAGCACACAGACCGAACAACCCCTGAGCACCGAGGATGCGGCGAAGCTGCTCGGTACCGCCATCGCCCAGGTGCAGAAGGTGATCGTCGGCCAGGAGCACATGGTCGAGCAGCTCATGGTCGGTCTGCTCGCCAAGGGGCACATCCTCCTCGAAGGCGTTCCCGGAACCGCGAAGACGCTGGCAGTGCGCACCTTCGCCACCGTCGTCGGCGGTTCCTTCGCCCGTATCCAGTTCACCCCCGACCTGGTTCCCTCCGACATCGTGGGAACCCGCGTCTACTCGGCGAGCAAGGAGAGCTTCGACGTGGAGCTCGGGCCGGTCTTCACCAACTTCGTGCTGGCCGACGAGATCAACCGCGCGCCGGCCAAGGTGCAGTCGGCGATGCTCGAGCTGATGGCCGAGAAGCAGGTCTCCATCGCCGGCACCTCGCACCCGGTGCCCGACCCCTTCATCGTCATCGCCACCGAGAATCCCATCGAGTCCGAGGGCGTCTACCCGCTTCCCGAGGCGCAACGCGACCGCTTCCTGCTCAAGGTCGACGTGCCCTACCCCAAGGGCAACGAGGAGTTCGAGATCCTGCGCCGCATGTCGGTGCGGCCACCGAGCGCCACCCAGGTGCTCGACCCCGACATGACCAAGGCCCTGCAGAACCAGGCCTCCGGGGTCTTCGTGCACAATCTCGTCGCCGAGTACATCGTGCGTCTGGTGCTCGCCACCAGGGATCCCGGCGAGTTCAACATGCCTGACCTGACCAAGGTGATCCAGATCGGCTGCTCCTCGCGTGCCACCCTCGGGCTGGTCGGTGCTGCCCGCGCGCTGGCCCTGATCCACGGCCGCGACTACGTGCTGCCCACCGACGTGCAGGCCGTCGCCCCCGACGTGATGTCGCACCGCATCCTGCTGAGCTTCGACGCCATCGCCGACAATGTGAATCCCGCCCAGGTCGTCGAGCGCGTCCTCGCCATGGTTCCGGCGCCCACCCCGGTGTGGAATTCCAAGCAGCGCGAGCAGGCGCACGGCCAGCATCGCTACGCTCCCGAGAACGGCCGCGCAGCGTCGTGAGCTCCGGCACACCCGACTTCGAACCGCCGCGTCCCGCCAAGGCTTCGCGGGAACTCGGGGCCGTGCTCTCGGTCCTCCGCGAGCCCGGTGGCCCGACCCTCTCGCTGCGCTCCCTGGCGCCCGAGGCCGCGTTGCGCCAGCTGGAGCTGACCATCGTGCGGCGTCTCGAGGGCTTCCTGCAGGGCGACCACCTGGGTCTGCTGCCGGGCCCCGGATCCGATCTCAACGACGCCCGGATCTACGTGCCCGGTCAGGACGACGTGCGCCGGATGGACTGGGCGGTCACGGCCCGCACCACGATTCCCCATGTCCGCGACACCGTCGCCGACCGGGAGCTGGAGGTCTGGGCCCTGCTGGACGCCACGCCGTCCATGAACTGGGGCACCGGTGGCGTGACCAAGCGCGACCTGGGGATCGCCGCGGTGGCCACCTTCGGCTTCATCAGCCAGAAGATGGGCGATCGCTTCGGCGGCCTCGTCATGCACTCGGACGGCATCAGGCGCACCCCGGCACGCTCCGGGCGGACTGCCCTGTACGGGATGCTCGGCCAGATGCTGGAGGACCCGATCGAGCACGACCGCACCGGCGGCACCACCGACCTCAGCGAGGGCATCGAGGCGCTCATCCGCGCCCAGCAGCGGCGCGGCCTGCGCATCGTCGTCTCCGACTTCCTCACCGCCGGGGACGCGGAGGTCAGCTCCTCGAAGCCACCCTCCTGGGAGCGCCCCCTGCGTCGCCTCGCGGTGCGCAACCAGGTGCTCTGCGTGGAGGTGCTGGACGCTGCCGAGGTGGACTTCCCCGACATGGGGGAGATCCTGCTGCGCGACCCCGAGACGGACTTCGCGCGCTTCGTGAACACCAGCGACCGGCGGGCCCGCGAGGCCGTCACCAGGGCGGCCCGCGCCCAGCGGG
>JBAQVA010000227.1:0-30694 GCA_049297835.1 Propionibacterium sp. | reverse complement strand
GAGCCGGGCGAGGCCATCGCGGCGGCGCGTGCGGTGGTCGCAGGCCACGCCTCGATGAGCGCCGAGATCGGGGTCGATGCCTCCGGCAGGCTGACCGTGCACGCCCGGCGATCCGTCGAGACCCAGTTCCTCTCGCTCGCCGGCATCCACCGGTTCACGGTGGACGGCCGGGCGAGTGCCGAATTGCGCCCCGCCTGAGCGCACGGCTCCTAGTCTTTGTGCATGGCTCGCTACTATCCCGTCCACCCGGTCAATCCCCAGCCGCGCTCGCTCGATCAGGTCGTCACGGTCCTCCGCGACGGCGGGCTGATCGCCTATCCCACCGACTCGGGTTTCGCGCTGGGCACCCTGTTCGGCAACAAGGCCGGCATCGAGCGGATGAGGCGCATCCGCTCCCTCGACGAGCGGCACCACCTGTCGGTGGTGGTCAGCGAGTTCGCCCAGCTCGGACGCTACGTTGACATGGACAATCGCGAGTTCCGTGCCATCAAGGCATCGACGCCCGGGCCCTACACCTTCATCCTGCGAGCCACCCGTGAGGTCCCGCGCGGCATGCAGCACCCGAGCAAGAAGACCGTCGGGGTGCGTGTTCCGGATCACGTCACCGCCCTGGCGCTGCTCGGAGCACTGGGCGAGCCGATCGTCTCCACGACGCTCATCCTGCCGGGGGAGACGGAGCCGCTGAATGACGGCTGGCAGATCAAGGAGACCCTCGACAACGAGCTCGACGCCGTGCTCGACTCGGGGGATGCCGGGGCCGAGCCGACCACGGTGGTCGATCTGACGGCGGAGGAGCCGGTGGTCCTGCGCACCGGTGGCGGGTCCACTGCACTGTTCGTCTGATCCGCCCCGCCAGTCGCGTTGCGGCTGTTCCTGGCGGCATCGCCGCTTGTCACCAGCGGTTCACCTGACGATGGCCGGGAGGACATCCCGAGTCCGTCAGGATGTCACAGCAAACTCTTATCTTGTTCTTCGAATTGTGGTTCGGGGTCCGCGACTTCCCGTGGACCGAGGGCCTCCGTCGAAGGGAAGACATGTATCGCATCAAGCGCGCTCTCACGAGCGTTGCCGTGACAACAATGACCGTCAGTGCCATCGCCATGGGCTCGCCCCTGATCAGCTCCGCCGCGGCTGATCCCAGCGCGGCCACGTCCGCACAGGCCGTTGCTCTCGGCGTCACGCCCACCCCCGATCCGGTCGCACTGATGGGGGAGTTCAACAGCTACTGGAAGCCCCTCAGCTACGACAAGACAAACTCCACCACGAAGAGTGAGACGGCATTCCGTGGAACCGTCCTGGATCCGGCGGTGCTGGACACCAACGACAAGCTCGTCGTGGCCATCAACAACGCCGGTGCGGCCGACCTGGACCAGCAGCGACGCGCCCTGGTCGACGCCGACTACGTCTGGCAGGAGACCTACGCGGATGCGCTCGGCCCGGTGCTGAGCAAGTACCTCGACGACGGACTGTCGAGCAATGCCCTGCCGAACACGAAGGCCGCGATCGACACCGCGGGCAACCTCGGAACCGGCGCCGCCAAGCCGACCTTCAACTACCCGCGCCCCTGGATCACTGACCGCAGCTTCACCGGGCAGGCGAACCCCTCGACCCTCAACGGTCTGCAGACCCACCTCAACATTGCCGAGATCCCCGACTGGACCGACGCCTCGGGCACCAAGCACTCGGCCGGCTACGACAGCCTGCTGTCCGGCTACTCCCAGGCCTTCCCCTCCGGGCACACCACCTACGCCTACTCGACCGGCATCGCGCTGGCCCAACTCATCCCGCAGCTCGGTCCTGAGATCGTCACCAGGGCCTCGGAGGCCGCCAACAACCGGATCGTGCTCGGCGTGCACTACCCGCTCGACATCATGGGCGGACGCATCATCGGCGAGGCCAACAACTCCTCGCTGTGGTCCGACTCCAGTACCTTCTCCTCGGTCCTCCAGCCCGCAGAGAACGAGGTGCAGAGCTACCTCGCCGGCCGCTGCAAGGCCGACGGCCTGGGCTCGACCCTCGAGGAGTGCATCAAGAACACCGGCGCGAACGCCGATGCCGGCTACCGGAACTTCTTCACCGACGCCGTCTCGACCTCCCCGGTGACCGATCGGACGAGCGCCCTCGCCGCCTACCAGGCGCGGATGACCTACGGCTTCACCCAGACCAGCCAGGCGGGTCAGGCGGCCGTCGTGCCGACCGGCGCCGAGAGCCTTCTGGCGACCACCTTCCCGAGCCTGACCGCGAGCCAGCGCCGCGCAGTGCTCGCCGCCACCGAGATCGATTCCGGCTACCCGCTGGATTCGAGCTCCAATGGTTGGCAGCGTCTCGACCTGGCGGCCGCAATGAGCTCCAAGGTCACCCTCGACGCCACCGGGAATGTCACCAAGGTCGAGCCCGGGCAGGCCGTCGCCTCGGTGGTGGACCCGACCGCTCCGACCAGCTCGGCCCCGAGCTCCTCCGAGACCGCCAGCTCGTCGCCCAGCAGCTCGGACACCACCAGCTCGGCCCCGAGCTCCACCGAGTCGAGCACCTCGGCCACGAGCACCTCGGCACCGAGCTCGCCCGCTGCCTCCAGCTCGGCCTCCGTCTCGACGGCCCCGACGTCAACCTCCTCGACGAGCGCTGCAGTCCGGCCGGTGAGCACCCCTGCCGCACCCAGCACGAAGGCTGCCACGGTCCTCGGTCTGCCGTTGACCGGTGCCAGTGGTGCCGAGGGACTCATCGGGCTTGCGGCGGTGCTGTCCGCCGCAGTCGGCGGTCTGTTCGCCGCCCGCAAGATGCGCCACTGATCGTTCCGAGCGGACAGACGCCGCAGGGCCCCCGACCAGCTGGTCGGGGGCCCTGCGGTCGTCGGTGGTGTCGCGTGGACGGCGCCGTCCCGTGCTGACGAGTCAGCCGAACAATGATGCGGAGACGGCGAGAATCGCCCCGATCGGCACCAGCAGGAACAGCGGGAAGATCCATCCGTAGCTCGCATGGGAGCGGCCGCGCAGCACGAGCCAGCCCGCCGCCAGACCGGTCACGAAGCCACCCAGGTGTGCCTGCCAGGCGATACCGGGAACGATGAAGCCGAAGGCGAGATTGAGTCCCACCAGTATCCAGATGCCGCTGTTGTCGATCCGCTCGTGGCGTGAGACTGCGAGCTGGACCCCGAACAACCCGAAGACCGCGCCCGAGGCTCCCACCACACCGGCGTCGGCCGACGTCAGCCCCGCCACCAGGACGAAGACCGCGCTGCCGCCCACGGCGCTGAGCAGATAGCAGATCAGGTAGTCACGCTTGCCGAGATAGGGCTCGAGGGAGCGTCCCATCAGCCACAGCATGAGCATGTTGGTGAGGATGTGCAGGATGCTGTACGGGGAGTGGGCGAAGGCCGAGGTGAGCAGTCGCCAGGGCTCGGACAGTCCCAGGCTCGGGGTGAGTGTCACGTCCGAGGCCACGCCCGGCACGGCCAGCTCGGCCAGCCAGACGAGCACACAGATGCCGATGATCGCGTAGGTGCAGGTCAGTGAGGACCTCCCGCGGGCGCCGCCGGCACCTCTGCGTGCCTGCCGGCCCGCAGGTGCGGGCTGGTGGAACCAGTGCTCGCTGCGTGCCCGTGACCTGCGCGAAGTCGGCGCCGCAGGCACCTGGGGCGGCGGCATACGGGCACCCTCGGAGCCCTCGCCACGGGCCCGTGCGCCGGCGGACGGCTCATGGGGCACGTACCACTGCCCGGAGGCGTCACCGCGCCAGGGATCGGCGGGCACCTCGGGCTGCGGGGGCCGGGCCGACCAGCCATTGCCCGAGCCCTCCGGAGCCGGTGCGGGCTGTCGGGGACCGGAAGGCTCGGGATCCGAGGCAGCGGATCGAGGGGTGGGACCGTCGGACCCGGATCCGCCGAAGGCAGGACCCGATGTCCCGCTGGGCGGGGCCTCGAAGTCCGGTGCGCCAGGTGGGGGAGTCTGTTGCGGATCCCGGTCCTCGTTCATCACCCCAGACTATGTGCGGCTGCCAGACCTCGCCGCCCGGTGCGCCGGTGAGGAGGTGCGGCGGTGGCAGGATTGGGGACATGGCGACCTGGGTCTTCCTGCACGCGCATCCCGACGACGAGAGCAGTCAGACCGCGGGGACGATGTCGATCGCGCACGACCGGGGAGATCGGGTCGTGGACGTCATCGCGACCGACGGCACCCTGGGTATGGCGGCGGAGGACCTGCGGCCCGGGGAGACGGTGGCCGATCGCCGCCGCTCGGAGCTCGCCGCGGCGGCCGAGGTCATCGGGATCGATCGTGTCGAATGGCTGGGGCACAAGGACTCGGGCATGGCCGGATGGGAGTCCAACAGAGATCCCCTGGCCTTCTGCAACGCAGACCTCGACGCCGTCGCGGCGCGCGTGGCCGGCATCCTCCGCGAGGAGGGCGCCGACGTGCTCGTCAGCTACGACCCGGACGGCGGCTACGGCCACCCCGATCACATCATGGTGCACAAGGTCGGCGCCGCCGCGGCTGCGCTGGTCGGGGGCGGACTTCGGGTGCTGGAGTGCAGCTTCAACCGCGACATGCGCGCCCAGCTGCTGGCGCTGGCGGTGGAGCTCGGGGTCGCGGACGAGGGCTTCTTCAGTGAGACGCCCGGCGACGAGACGCCGCAGTTCGGCTCGCCGGAGAGCGAGCTGCGGTGGGCCGTCGACCTCCCCGAGCAGATCGTCCGGCGCAAGCACGACGCGTTGGCCTGTCATGCCAGCCAGACCAGCGACGCCGGCTTCTTCCTCGGCCTGCCGATGGAGCTGTTCACGGCCATGCTGGGGACGGAGTACTACCGCGAGCCGGCAGACCAGGGTGCGCTCGAGCACCGCTGGCCGCTCGGCCGGGGCTGAGCCCGGAGCAGACCGGGCATCGCCCCATCCGGCTCAGGCCTGCGGCTCCTGCGGCCCGTCCTCGGGCGCGTCGCCGGGATGCCCGGAGGCGTCCTGCGGCCCCTTGCCGTCGCCGTGGTCCTTGTCGTCGTGGTTCTCCGGAGCGTGGTGCCCGTCGGCGGAATCGCCCGGTGCGGGCTGCGGGCCGACATCCTTCGGACCCTGCTGGTCGCTGTCGGACCCGTCCTCACCCGTGTCGAGACTCGCCAGGTAGTCCTCGACCGCCTGCCCGATCTCGTCCGCGTTGGGGATCTGGTCCTCGGTCATCGGCAGCGAGTGGTCGGCCATGAAGGCGTCGTACTGCTGCTCGAGCTGGGCGACCATCTGGGTCAACTGCTCGGACTGGTCGATCTGCGCATCGATCTGGCCGCGGGCCAGCCGGGAGGCCTCCGGGAGGTCACCGAGCGGCACGTCGAGCCCGGCCACCTCGTTCATGCCGCGCACGATGGCGATCGGTGCGTCGGGGAACTCGGCATCGGACAGGTACTGGGGAACACGGGCCACCAGCCCGATGACATCGCGTCCGGACTCGCCCAGACGTTGGGTCATCATGCCCAGGAAGGAGGCGCTCATCCGGAACGAGCCGCTGGGGCGGTTCCCGGGCAGCAGCTCCGAGCGGGTGGCGACCTTGAGCAGTCCCACCGGACGGGTGTGCGGGACCGGCATCGGCACGCTCTGGGCGGTGACGACCAGCTGCACGTCGAGGTCGTCGATGATGCGGTCGATCGCCGAGGCGACCCGCTCCCACTGGAGCGCCGGTTCGGGGCCGGTGAGCAGCAGGAAGGGACTGCCGGACTTGTCGGTGATCTCGTGCAGGGTCATGGACGGCGGCACGTAGTTGTCGTAGTGGTCCTGGTCGAAGTCGATCGGCGGACGGTGACCTCGGTAGTCCATCACCTGGTCGACGTCGAAGCTGCCGATCGTGCGGTGCGTGAGGGTGTTGAGCAGGTGCTCGTCGAGCTGTGCCTGGGCCGAGCCGGCGTCGCCGTAACTGCCGAGAGTGATGACCATCACGCGGTCGTGCACGGTCCTCTGGTCGATCTGGGGATCGTAGTGGAACAACGTCATTGGATCCAGCATGATGATTTACCTCCGGCATCTCGTGGTGGACGCTCAGTGGGAGAACACTGCGTGACTCGCACTCATTCCCCCCGGAGCACCCTTTCCGCCCCAGACCTCGAAGCAGCGGACACTGCGTGGGACGATCCTAGTAGGGCAGTGGCTAGGCTGATCGCGTCGATGTCACCACCATCGGCATCCCCCGACGGAAGGGCCCTGAGTCATGACCGCTGCCCGTTTCGTGCTCATCCGGCACGGACAGACCGACTGGAACGCGCAGGAGCGCTGGCTCGGCGTGACGGACAAGCCCCTCAATGCGGTCGGCCGCGCCCAGGCCGGCGCCGCGGCCGGGTGGTTCGCGCGGATGGATCCGGTGGCCATCTGGGCGTCCCCCTTGTCCCGCGCCCTGCAGACGGCTGCGCCGGTGGCGGCCCTGACCGGCCTCGAGGTGCACACCGACCGGCGCCTGGCCGAGATGGACTTCGGCTGGTGCGAGGAGAAGACCTGGCCGGAGATCGAGCAGGTCCACCCCGAACTGTGGGCCTGGCGCCGGGGCGAGCACGACTGCCGCTGGGGAGTGACCGGCGAGACCGGGGCAGAGGTCTCCGCCCGGATGAGCGCCAGCCTTGCCGAGATCGACGCGAGCACTCCGGCCGGGACGGTGCTGGTGTTCAGCCACGGAACCGCCATCAGGATGGGGATCGGCGGGATGCTCGGCTGGGACTTCGCCACCACCTGGACCCTGGACTCCGTGGCGAACTGCTGTTCGAGCAGGTTGCACCGCAACTCGGGACACTGGCGGATGAGCCGCTACAACGCCGAGCCACAGTGGAACTTCGCCGGCTGAGCCGTGCTAACTTGACCGCCATGGTCAACCCCGAGGGAGCGGGCGACGCGGGTGACTTCATCAGCGACGCCGTCGAGAAGGACAACGAACGAGGAATCTATTCGGGGCGCGTCCAGACTCGCTTTCCTCCCGAGCCGAATGGCTATCTGCACATCGGGCACGCCAAGGCGATCACGGTGGACTTCGGTATCGCGGAGCGTTTCGGCGGAATCTGCAATGTCCGCCTCGACGACACCAATCCGGTCGCCGAGGACCCGGAATTCGTGCAGTCGATCATCGAGGACATCCGCTGGCTCGGCTATGAGCCGGCCGCGCTGCTGCATGCCTCCGACTACTTCCAGCAGCTCTACGACTGGGCCGAGCGGCTCATCGGCGAGGGTCTGGCCTATGTGGACGACCAGGACAACGAGACCATTTCGGCCCAGCGTGGCGGATTCGGGCGCCCGGGCGTGAACAGCCCGAACCGCGACCGCTCGGTGCAGGAGAACCTCGATCTCTTCCGGCGGATGCGGGCCGGGGAGTTCCCGGACGGCTCGCACGTGCTGCGGGCCAAGATCGACATGGCCGCCGAGAACATGGCCCTGCGCGATCCGGTGATGTACCGCATCCGCCATGCCAGCCACCACCGGACCGGCGACGACTGGCCGATCTATCCGACCTATGACTGGGCCCACGGCCAGTCCGACGCGATCGAGGGCGTCACCCACTCGCTGTGCACCCTCGAGTTCGACACCCACCGCCCGCTCTACGACTGGTATCTGGAACACCTCCCGCTGCCGGCCGAGAAGCCGCGCCAGATCGAGTTCGCCCGGCTCGAACTGACCTACACGATCACCTCGAAGCGCAGGCTGGCGACCCTGGTGAGCAAGGGGATCGTCGACGGCTGGGACGATCCCCGGATGCCGACGCTGCGGGGACTGCGCAGGCGCGGATATCCCGCCGCCGCGCTGCGTGGCTTCTGCCACTACGTCGGGACCACCCGGACGAATTCCCGGCACAACATCGAGGAGCTGGAATCCTTCGTCCGCCGTGAGCTCAATGCGAGTTCGCAGCGCCGGATGGTCGTCACCAGGCCGCTCAAGCTGGTCATCGACGACTGGCCGGTCGACGAGCACGGTGATCCGGTGGTGGAGTGGTTCGAGCTGACCAACAACCCGGAGAATCCCGACGACGGCACCCGACGGGTCGCCTTCACCGGGGAGCTCTACATCGAGCAGGACGACTTCGCCGAGTTCCCGCCACCCAAGTTCTTCCGGCTCTCCCCGGGTCACGAGGTCCGGCTGCGCGGTGCCTACCTGGTCACCGCCACGAGCCTGGTCAAGGACGAACAGGGCACCGTCGTCGAGGTGCACGCCAGCTACGATCCCGCCTCACGAGGCGGCGACGCGCCCGACGGACGCAAGGTGCGCTCCACCATGCACTGGGTCAGCGCGCGCCATGCCGTGCCGGTCCAGGTCGCCCTCTACGACCGGCTGTTCACGAGCCCGAACCCGGGGGAGAGCACCGGGGAGCCGCTGGACGACCTCAATCCGAACTCCCGGGAGTTGCTCGACTCGGCACAGGCGGAGGCGGCCATTGCCGACGTCGCACCGGGCCAGGTCGTTCAGTTCGAGCGTCTCGGCTACTTCGCCCTCGACACCGAACGGCCGGCCTTCTTCCACCGCACGGTCGGCCTGCGCGACGAGTGGGCCGCGCTGCAACGCAAGGCGGCAAGGACGGCCAAGACAACCAGGACGGCCAGGAAGGGCTGAGGCGTCCGATGGGCCGATGGGGCCTCAAGGATTGGACGGATCGGTCGATCAGCCGGTGGCGACCGGCAACTGCGCAGGCTCCAGGGCGGTGCCGGCCCAACCCACCAGCTGGTCGATGAGCTGACTCACCGCGGGCTCGGTGCTGGCGAGCCGGGTGCGGTGACGCACGAACAGCCGGCGCACACCCAGTTCGGGCATCGGGGTCACCTGGATGTTGCCGCGCTGGGCGTCCACCAGCGCGAGCTGTGGCATCACCGTGCTGCCCAGCCCATCGCTGATCATCGCCACCGCCACCGAATAGGTGGTGTACCGGAAGTCGCTGTAGTGGGCCTCGCCCAGAGGCGCGGTGATCCGCTGCATCGCCTGGTCGCCGGCCGTGTCCGGCGGCTGGCGGAGCCAGGTGAGGGAGGCCAGGTCGCGCTGCGCGCTGATCCGTGGCGTGCTCGGCGGGGTGACGAGCACCCACGGCTCGTCGTAGAAGGGGGTGTCGGTGTAACCGCGCGGCGCCCGTCCCGGCCTGGCGTCGCGCTCGATGCACAGCAGGTCGAGCTGTCCGGAACGCAGCTCGGCCATCCCACCGGCCTCGTCGGCCTCGGCGAGCCGCAGTTCCACGCCGGGCAGCACCGCGGCGAGGTGCTGACGGAAGCGCAGCAGCAGCGCACCCATGAGCGAGGGGAAGGAGCCCATCATCACCGAGCCGGTCACCACTCCGGTGTAGGGATGCAGGGCCCGGACGGTGTCGGCCAGCTCGGTCTCGATGCGCTCCGCGCCGCCGGCCAGCACGACACCGGCGGGGGTGAGCAGGGCGCCGTGGGGAGTCCGCTCGACCACTCTCAGCCCGACCTCGCTCTCCAGCCGGGCAAGCTGCTGGGAGACCGCGGAGGGGGACAGCCGCAGGGAGTCGGCGGCGGCGACGATGCCACCCTCGCGCTGGACCGCCAGCAGCACGGTGAGCCGGCGTGGATCGATGTGGATGGCCATGCCCCCAGCAAAGCACGCCCGGTCGTCCGCGGGAGTCCGGAAGGCATTAAGCAATGCTTAATCAGTGATGAAGAACAGTTCAGCTCAGGGCGGCGTGGCCTGATTCAGGGATGCTTAATCCCTGTTGAAGAATGCTTCGATTGAACTGCAGAGACGAAGTGGCCACGATGGGTCACGTGGATGGGATGTTGATGATCTTCGCGATGGGTCTGGGATGGATTGGCGCGATCGGTACGGTGGCGGCCTACTGCCTGGTCTCCGTCAAGCGCGTCCGGCCGGACTCGGTACGTTTCCACGTCCTCAACCTGACCAGCTGCCTGCTCCTGGCGGTGGCCTGCTTCACCACGCGGGCGTGGCCCTCGCTCATCACGAATCTTGTCTTCCTGGTGATCGGCCTGCACATGGTCTGGCAGCTTCGCGGGAGGGTCTTCGCGAAGCTCCACACGAGTGTCTCCGAGGCGAGACTTGCCCACCGGAGTTCCCTGCGGGGCTAAGCACCACCTGCTGCCGGCTGTCCTGACCGTCTTGCGCCCGGTGGTCCGGGCTCCCACCGCGGGTTCGGGCCGACCGGCAGCTGAGGGGCGACGGGCGGCGGACCGGCAGCCCGGTCCTCACATCCCGCGCGACATCGTGGTGACCGCCTCGACCGGCCCGGGGTCCCCGAACAGCTTCACCGCCGCCTCGCGGCCGGAGAGCCACAGGGTCAGCTCGGCGGGGTGACCGCTCACCGTGACGATCCTGTCGCCGGTCCTGGCCGCGATGGGGCGCGGCGAGGTGACATCGGTGCGCTCGAGCTTGAGACCGACCGGGCACCGGCGGGCCAGCAGCTTCGCCGAGGATGCCAGGCGCTGCCACAGCTCCTCGGTGAGTTCGGCACCCGGCAGCTCGTCGGGCGACCAGCCTTGCTGGGCGCGCCGGACGTCCTCGTGGTGGATGAAGTACTCGACCCCGTTGGCCAAGCGGTCCACGGCCGGGATCCTCATCGGCGACCAGCTCCCGGGGCCGTGCGCGAAGGCATCCACCAGGCCCAGGTAGCCGAGCCGGTCGAGCGCGGCGTTCATCCGCGAGCGGGTGACCCCCGCCAGTGGCGCGATCATGATCCCGGGGGCGGCGAGCAGGTCGTTCTCCCGGACGTAGAGATGTGCGGCCAGGTCGGCACAGCTCCATCCCTCGCACATGGTGGGTGCGTCGGGTTCCGAGTGCTCGAGGATCGAGGACAGTGACTCGCGGTAGGCGCGTGCAAGCGTGGTCATGTCCCCAACCCTAGGAGCGCTCGCCATCCGGTGATGGCGCAAGGGCTTGCACAGATGCGGGACAATGGGCATCATGCCCATCGTTTCCAAGACCAGCGGACTGCCGTCCGGGCTCGCCGAGCGTCTCAAGCGGAATGCGGCCGGGCTGGTCCCGGCCATTGCCCAGGACGCATCGAGCGGACGGGTGCTCATGATGGCCTGGATGAACGACGAGGCGCTGGCCCTCACCCTGTCGACGCACCGAGCCACCTACTGGTCGCGCTCCCGACAGGAGCTGTGGGTCAAGGGAGAGACAAGCGGGCACACCCAGCATGTCCGTCAGGTGAGCATCGACTGTGACGGTGACACCCTGCTGTTGAGCGTCGAGCAGGTCGGTGGGGCCTGCCACACCGGCGCGGCGACATGTTTCGACACGGGCGGCGTGCTGCCCATGAGCCCCACCGCAGGAGACGTCGAGTGATTCCGGGACTTCGTATCGAACCGAGTCTGGAGCAGTTCCGCGAGCAGGCGGCGGATCGACGGGTGATCAGCGTCCGCGCGCGGCTGCGGGCGGACGACCTCACCCCGATCGCCCTGTACGCGCAGCTGGCCGCCGACTCCCCGAGCAGCTGTCTGTTCGAGTCCGTGGAGCAGGGCACCTGGTCGAGGTGGTCCTTCGTCGGGGTGCACTGTTCGAGCATGCTTGTCGGCCGCGGTCTGGAGGGCGAGTGGCTCGGACGCCCGCTGGCCGGGCTGCCCAGGCAGGGGCGGCCGCTGGAGATGCTGTCCGGCGTGCTGGACGAACTGCACACTCCCGCCGATCCGCAGCTGCCGCCCTTCAGCTCCGGGCTGGTCGGCTATCTCGGCTACGACCTCATGCGTGAACTCGAACCGAGCCTTGGCACTCCCAATCCCGACGACCTCGGCGTGCCCGACATGGTCATGATGCTCGCCAGCGACCTGGCGGTGCTCGACCACCATCGCAGCGAGGTCTGGCTCATCGCCAACGCCATCAACTTCGACGCCCGCCCCGAGCGGGTGGACGAGGCCTGGCACGATGCCATCGCACGGGTCAACGCGATGGCGGAGAAGCTGGCCAGACCGCGCAAGGCATTGCTCGCCAGCTGTCAGGGGCAGGCCCGGCTTGACGTGCACGACCAGCGTGGCCCCGGCGAGTTCGAGTCGATGGTCGACAGGGCGAAGGAGCACATCGTCGCCGGCGACATCTTCCAGGTGGTGCCCTCCCAGCGCTTCGACGTGCCCGTCACCGCGTCGGCCTTCGACATCTACCGCGAGCTGCGGGTCACCAACCCCAGCCCCTATCTCTTCCTGCTCAAGATGCCGGGATTCGACCTGGTCGGCTCAAGCCCGGAGGCGCTGGTCACGGTGAAGGACGGCATCGCGACCACCCATCCGATCGCCGGCACCCGTCCCCGGGGGCACACCGAGGCCGAGGACCAGCGCCTGGAGAACGAGCTGCTGGCTGACGAGAAGGAACGCGCCGAGCACCTCATGCTCGTCGACCTCGGACGCAACGACCTGGGCAGGGTGTGCGTGCCGGGCACCGTCACCGTCACCCAGTTCATGCACGTGGGCCGGTACAGCCACGTGATGCACCTGGAGGCAGGGGTGACCGGCGAGGTCCGGCCGGGCGTCAGCGCGCTCGACGTGACGATGGCCTGCTTCCCTGCGGGCACCCTGTCGGGTGCGCCCAAGCTGCGCGCCATGCAGATCATCGACGAACTCGAGGTGAGCGGGCGCGGACCCTACGGCGGCGTGGTCGGTTACTTCGACTTCGCCGGGAATGCCGATGCGGCCATCACCATCCGCTCGGCCCTGGTCAAGGACGGCATCGCCCATGTCCAGGCCGGTGCCGGGATCGTCGCTGACTCGGTGCCGAGCAACGAGGACGAGGAGTGCCACAACAAGGCCGCCGCGCTCATCACCGCCCTCGGCCGGGCGCAGGCGGCCCATCCGGTGGTCGTGCCACCCGATCCGCGAGCAGTCGTGACGGTGACCGGGGGCGCCGCTGGACGCGAGCAGGGAACACACGAAGGAGCGAGACGATGACGACGGTGCTCGACGAGATCATCGACGGGGTCCGGATCGACATGGCGGGCCGGATGGCGCGCACGGCGCCGAGCGTGCTGCGCGCCCGGATCGAGGCACTCGGCCCCACGATCGACCCGCGCCCGGCCTTCCGGGCGGACCCGATCTCGGTGATCGCCGAGGTCAAGCGATCGAGCCCGTCCAAGGGCCCGCTGGCCGCCGTCGAGGATCCGGCGGCGGTGGCCCTCGCCTACCAGGAGGGCGGTGCGAGCGCCATCTCGGTGCTCACCGAGAGACGCCGATTCCACGGCGACCTCGACGATCTCGCGGCAGTGCGCGCCGGGGTGCGGATCCCGGTGCTGCGCAAGGACTTCGTCGTGGATTCCTACCAGATCCTCGAGGCCAGGGCCTGGGGCGCGGACCTCGTGCTGCTCATCGTCGCCGCACTCGACGACGAGCGGCTGCGCGAGCTGTACGCGCTGGCGACCGAGCTGGGGCTGCTCGCGCTCGTCGAGGTGCACACCCCCGAGGAGACCCGGCGTGCGGTGGACCTGGGCGCCGAGCTCATCGGGGTGAACAACCGTAATCTGAAGACCCTCGAGGTCGACCTGGCCCAGTTCGAGCGGCTGGCGCCGCTGGTGCCCGAGGGCATCATCACGGTGGCCGAGTCCGGCATCACCGGCCCACAGGACGTGGCGCGGGTGCACCGCGCGGGCGCGGACGTCGTGCTCGTCGGCGAGGCCCTGGTGACCAGCGGTGACCCGCGGGCGGGTGTGCGGGCAATGATTGACGTGACTAGCAAGGGAGCGCGATGACGCAGAGCACACCGACCCATCTGCCGGACGAACTGGGGCACTTCGCCCAGTTCGGCGGGCAATTCGTCCCCGAGGCACTCAAGGCGGCTCTCGGGGAACTCACCGAGGCATTCGAGAAGTCCCGGCACGACCCCGCCTTCGCCGCCGAGCTCAAGGACCTCCAGGTCAACTACGCCGGCCGCCCGAGCCCGATCACCGAGGCGCGCAATTTCGGGGAGCGCTACTGCGGCGGGGCCCGGATTCTGCTCAAGCGCGAGGATCTCAACCACACCGGCAGCCACAAGATCAACAATGTGCTCGGCCAGGGCCTGCTCACCCGCCGGATGGGCAAGAAGCGGGTGATCGCCGAGACCGGTGCCGGCCAGCACGGCGTGGCGACCGCGACGATCGCAGCACTGATGGGCTTCCGCTGTCGGATCTACATGGGCAAGGTCGACACCGATCGCCAGGCGCTCAACGTGGCGCGCATGCAACTGCTCGGCGCCGAGGTGGTGGCTGTCGAGGCGGGCAGCGCCACGCTGAAGGACGCCATGAACGAGGCGATGCGCGACTGGGTCACCAACGTCGCCGACACCCACTACCTCATCGGCACCGCGTCGGGCCCGCATCCCTTCCCGATGATGGTGAAGGCCTTCCAGAGCATCATCTCCACCGAGTCCAGGGCCCAGATGCTGCAACGCTTCGGTCAACTGCCGGACGCCGTGTGCGCCTGCGTGGGCGGCGGCTCGAATGCCATCGGCTCGTTCGCGGGCTACATCGACGACGAGAAGGTCGGGCTCTACGGATACGAGGCGGGTGGCTGCGGGATCGACTCGGGCGAGCACGCGGCGAGCATCAACGGAGGCTCGGTCGGCGTGCTGCACGGCACCCGCACCTATGTCCTCCAGGACGACGACGGGCAGACCATCGAGTCGCACTCCATCTCGGCGGGCCTCGACTACCCCGGTGTCGGTCCCGAGCACGCCTACCTCGCCAGCACCGGCCGGGCCCACTACGAGCCGGTCACCGATGCCGAGGCGATGGAGGCACTGGACCGGCTGACCCGGTGCGAGGGGATCATGCCCGCCATCGAGTCGGCGCACGCGGTCGCGGGTGCCCAGCGGCTGGCGCGCCGGATGCTCGCCGAGGATCCCGGCCACCGTCCCACCCTGCTGGTGACGATCTCGGGACGCGGCGACAAGGACGTGGACACCGCGATGAAGTACTTCGGCGTCCACGGCGACGTGGACGCGACGACAGGAGGCCTGGCATGAGCGTCATCGACCTGAGGGCCGCATTCCCCGACCAGGCCCGGCTGGGCAGGTCGGGGAAGGTCGTCGCCGCGGCGCGCGAGGAGAACCGTCCGGCACTCGTCGGCTATCTTCCCGTCGGATATCCCGACGTGCCCGGATCCATCGCGGCCATGGTCGCGCTCGCCCAGGGCAGCCAGGGTGTCGGGGTCGACGCCGTCGAGATCGGCATGCCCTACTCCGACCCGATGATGGACGGCCTGGCGATCCAGCACGCCACGACCAGCGCGCTGGCCCGGGGAGTGCGAACCCGCGATGTCTTCAGCGCGGTCGAGGCGGTGGCGCACACCGGGGTGACACCGCTGGTGATGATCTACTGGAATCTCGTCGAGCACTACGGCAGCCACGGGCGCACCAGCGACGCCCAGGCCTCGGTGCGCCACTTCGCCCGCGATCTGGCCAATGCCGGGGGAGCCGGTCTCATCACCCCCGACCTCACGCCCGACGACGCTGCGCTGTGGACCGCCGTCTCCGACGAGTTCGGCCTGGACCGCGTCTATCTCGTGGCGCCCTCCTCGACCGACGAGCGGATCGCGGCGACCACCGCTGCCTGCCGTGGATGGGTCTACGCGACCAGCGTGATGGGGGTCACCGGGGCGCGCTCGCACACCTCGTCCGCGGCGCCGGTGCTCGTCGAGAAGGTCCGCCGACTCGCCCCTGAGCTGCCGGTGGGGGTCGGGCTCGGTGTCTCGAACGGTGCCCAGGCCGCCGAGGTCGGCAGCTTCGCCGATCTGGTGATCGTGGGCTCGGCACTCGTGAAGTGCCTGCTGGAGGCAGGGGACGACGCCGGGCACGGGCTGGACGCGCTGCGGAACACGGTGGACGACCTGGCCTCGGGCGTCAGGGCGGCGAGGTGAGCCCGCTCTTCCTGCCCAGCCCGCCGATCAGCGAGTTCCAGCTGGGCCCGCTGACCATCCACATCTATGCCCTGTGCATGCTCGCCGGGATCGTCGTGGCCTGGATGCTCGCCTCGAGGCGTTTCGTCGCCCGCGGCGGCAAGCCCGAGCAGTTCGAGTCGCTGGCCCTGTGGGTGGTGATCATCGGGATCGTCGGCGCCCGTGCCTACCACGTGGCGACCGACCCCGAGCTCTACTTCGCGCCCGGGCGCAACCCGGTGGACGCCTTCAAGATCTGGAACGGCGGTCTGGGCATCTGGGGCGCCGTCGCGGCCGGTGCGGTCACCGGGCTGATCTGGTGCCGGCGCCACGGTGTGCGCTTCGGCGAGGTCGCGGACGCCATGGCCCCGGCGCTGCTCTTCGCCCAGGCGATCGGGCGGCTGGGCAACTGGTTCAACCAGGAGCTCTTCGGGCGCCCCACCACGCTGCCCTGGGGGCTTCTGATCGATCCGGCGCACCGTCCGGCCGGCTACGAGCAGTTCGCCACCTTCCACCCGACCTTCCTCTACGAACTGATCTGGTGCACCATCGGCGGCTTCCTGCTGCTGTGGCTGGAGCGCCGCCTGCCGCTGGGCAGGGGGAAGCTGTTCACCGTCTACGTGCTCTACTACTGCCTGGGACGTTTCTTCATCGAGTCCCTGCGCATCGACCCCGCCAACCACTTGGACGGCATGAGGCTCAACAACTACACTTCAGCGATCGTCTTCGCGGTGGCCGCGTGCGTCCTTGTCTGGCAGTTGTGGCGACATCCCGGCAGAGCCTCTTCGGTCTTGTCGGAGAAGGCCCCGGAGCAGTCCACCCATCAAGACAATGAGTCCGCCAGCCGAGATGACACATCAGTTGTCCCGACACGCGACGAGTAATATCACCGTGCGACAGGCTGGACAGAAGGAGTATGATATGGCGCTTCCTCAGCGGCAAGGTCTCTACGACCCCGCCTATGAGCACGATTCCTGCGGTGTGGCGTTCGTCACAAGGCTCGATGGCGTCGCGGACCACACGACCGTCGAGCAGGGCATCGAGGCATTGCGCAATCTCGACCACCGCGGTGCCACCGGCTCCGATCCCGCCGCCGGGGACGGTGCCGGCATCCTCGTCCAGATACCGGACGCCTTCTTCCGCTCCCACGTGGACTTCATGCTCCCCGCCAAGGGCCAGTACGCGGCCGGCATGGCCTTCCTCCCCCAGGACGAGGAGGAGCGCGAGATGGCCAAGATCTCGATCGAGAAGATCGCCATCGAGCAGCGCCTCAAGGTGCTCGGCTGGCGCGAGGTGCCGGTCGACGTGTCCACGCTGAGCCCCGTCTCGGTGGGAGCGATGCCGTACATGGCACAGCTGTTCGTCTCCGCGCGTGACGGCTCCTCCGGGATCGACCTGGACCGCAAGGTCTACCTGGTGCGGCGCCGTGCCGAGAAGCAGGTCGGCAGCTACTTCGCCTCGCTGAGTTCCCAGACCGTCGTCTACAAGGGAATGCTCACCACCAACCAGCTCGAGGAGGTCTACCCCGAGCTGCACGACGAGAGCTTCGCCTCCGCGCTGGCCGTGGTGCACTCCCGGTTCAGCACGAACACCTTCCCCAGCTGGCAGCTGGCCCACCCCTACCGGCTCATCGCGCACAACGGCGAGTTCAACACGATCAAGGGCAACCGCAACTGGATGCGGGCCCGCGAGGCCCTGCTGAGCTCCGACCTGCTCACCGATGAACTTGAGGAGATCTTCCCGATCTGTACGCCGGGCGGCTCCGACTCGGCGAGCTTCGACGAGGTGCTCGAGCTGCTCTACCTCTCGGGCCGTTCGCTGCCCCATGCGGTGCTCATGATGATCCCCGAGGCCTGGCAGCACAACGACTCGATGCCCGCCGCCCACAAGGACTTCTACTCCTACCACGCGAGCCTCATGGAGCCCTGGGACGGCCCGGCCTGCGTCACCTTCACCGACGGCACGCTGGTCGGGGCCACCCTCGACCGCAACGGCCTGCGTCCGGCCCGCTACTGGGTCACCGACGACCGGGTGATCTTCGCCTCCGAGGCCGGCGTACTGCCGGTCGATCCGGCCGAGATCCGCCAGAAGGGCCGGCTCCAGCCGGGCCGCATGCTGCTCGTCGACCTCGCCAATCACCGTCTGGTGGACGACAACCAGGTGAAGGACCACCTCGCCGCCGAGCATCCCTATGGCGAGTGGCTCAGGGAAGGCCTGGTCAACATCACCGACCTGCCCGAGCGCACCCACATCGTGCACTCGCACTCCTCGGTGACCCGTCGCCAGGAGATCTTCGGGTACACCCACGAGCAACTGCGCAAGGTCATCGCGCCGATGGCCAACACCGGGAGTGACGTCATCGGCTCGATGGGCAACGACGCACCGCTCGCGGTGCTGTCCAACCACGCCAGGAATCTGTTCGACTTCTTCACCCAGCAGTTCGCCCAGGTCACCAACCCTCCGCTGGACGCCATCCGTGAGGAGCTGGTGACCAGCCTGGAGAGCCGGATCGGGCCCGAGGGCAATCTGCTGGATCCCACCGAGCAGAGCTGCCACCAGCTGGTGATCCCCTACCCGATCATCAACTCCGAGGAGCTGGCCAAGATCGTGCACCTGGGCGAGCATCCGGACCACACCGGAGGCAAGACCCACGTGATCCGTGGCATCTACGAGGTGCACGGCGGGGTCGAGGCGCTGCGTGCCCGTCTGGACGAGGTGCGCGAGGAGGTCAACCAGGCGGTCGAGCAGGGTGCCCAGGTCATCGTGCTCTCCGACCGGCACGCCAACGCCGAGCTGGCTCCCATTCCCTCGCTGCTGCTGACCAGTACCGTGCACCAGCACCTGGTGAAGCTGCGCGAGCGCACCCGGATCGGCCTGATCATCGAGTCCGGCGACGTGCGCGAGGTCCACCACGCCGCGCTGCTGTTCGCCTACGGGGCCGCCGCGATCAATCCCTATCTGTTCTTCGAGTCCGCCGAGGACATGGCGCGCAACGAGCTCTACGTGGACGTGACTCCCGAGCAGGCGATCGCGAATGTCTCCGCGGCCCTGGGTCGCGGGGTCCTCACCGTGATGAGCAAGATGGGCGTGTCAACCCTGGCCAGCTACCGCGGCGCGCAGATCTTCGAGGCAGTGGGCCTCGACCGCGAATTCGTCGACGAGTTCTTCGCCGGCACCTCGAGCCGCATCGAGGGCATCGGCCTGGAGCAGATCGCCGAGGAGATCTTCCGCCACCACGAGCGGGCCTATCCCGAGAACGGCACCGTGCTCCCGCACCGCACCCTCGAGGTGGGCGGCGACCTGCAGTGGCGCCGCGAGGGTGAGGAGCACCTCTTCGACCCCGACGCGCTCTTCCGCCTGCAGCAGTCCACCCAGCGTGGCGACTACCTGCAGTTCAAGAAGTACACGGCCCACGTCAACGACCACTCGACGCGGCACATGACCCTGCGCAGCCTGCTCAAGCTGAGGCACGAGCGCCCGTCGGTGCCGATCGACGAGGTCGAGCCGGTCAGCGAGATCGTCAAGCGGTTCAGCACCGGCGCGATGAGCTACGGCTCGATCGGCCAGGAGGCCCACGAGACGATGGCCATCGCCATGAACCGGCTGCACGCCCGGTCCAACACCGGCGAGGGCGGCGAGGATCCTGCTCGCCTGCACGATCCGGAGCGCTGCAGTGCGGTCAAGCAGGTGGCCTCGGCCCGCTTCGGGGTGACCAGCGAGTACCTGTCCTACGCCAAGGACCTGCAGATCAAGATGGCCCAGGGCGCCAAGCCCGGCGAGGGCGGTCACCTGCCCGGCATCAAGGTCTACCCGTGGATCGCCAGGGTCCGTCATGCCACCACCGGTGTGGCCCTGATCAGCCCGCCACCGCACCACGACATCTACTCGATCGAGGACCTCAAGCAGCTCATCCACGACCTCAAGTGCGCCAACCCGCAGGCACGCGTGCACGTGAAGCTGGTCAGCGAGGTCGGCGTCGGAACCGTGGCGGCCGGCGTCAGCAAGGCCAAGGCGGACGTCGTGCTCATCTCCGGCCAGGACGGCGGAACCGGTGCGGCACCGTTCACCTCGATCAAGCACGCCGGGGCGCCCTGGGAGCTCGGCCTGGCCGAGACCCAGCAGACCCTGCTGCTCAACGGCCTGCGCGACCGCATCGTCGTCCAGTGCGACGGCCAGCTCAAGACCGGGCGAGACATCGTGATCGCCGCGCTGCTGGGCGCCGAGGAGTTCGGTTTCGCGACGACGGCGTTGGTGACGATGGGCTGCATCATGATGCGCGTGTGCCACCTGGACACCTGTCCGCAGGGCATCGCGACCCAGAACCCCGAGCTGCGCAAGGTCTTCCGCGGCAAGCCGGAGTATGTCATCAACTTCATGGAGTTCATGGCCCAGGAGACCCGCGAGATCCTCGCGGAGCTCGGCTTCCGCAGCATCGAGGAGGCCGTAGGGCATGTGGAGTGCCTCGACATGGATCCTGCCCTGGACCACTGGAAGGCGAAGGGCATCGACCTGTCGGCGGTTCTCCACCAGGTGGAGGTGCCCGAGGGCACCCCGCTGCACTGCACGAAGCAGCAGGACCACGAGCTGGTCGGCAGCCTGGACGAGAAGCTCATCGAGCTGGCCGCGCCGGCCCTGCAGGACGGCAGCCACGTCAGCGCGACCGTCCCGGTGCGCAATGTGAACCGCACGGTGGGCACCATGCTCGGCCATGCGGTGACGATGGCCACCGAGGGCAAGGGACTGCCCGACGACACGATCGAGCTGACCTTCGAGGGCACCGCCGGCCAGAGCTTCGGGGCCTTCCTGCCCCGGGGCGTGACGATGCGACTCGTGGGCGACGCCAACGATTACCTCGGCAAGGGCCTCTCGGGCGGACGGATCACGGTGCGCGCCCCGGAGGAGTCCACCTTCGACCAGTCGAGCAACATCATCGCCGGCAATGTCATCGGCTACGGGGCGACCGGCGGCGAGCTGTTCCTGCGCGGCACGGTCGGCGAGCGGTTCTGCGTGCGGAATTCCGGCGCGACCGCCGTCGTCGAGGGCGTCGGCGACCACGCCTGCGAGTACATGACCGGTGGTGAGGCGCTGGTGATCGGCCCGACCGGGCGCAATGTGGCCGCCGGGATGTCCGGTGGTGTGGCCTGGATCCTCGACCTGGATCCCGAGCTGCTCAACGGGTCGATGGTCGATGCCAGCCCGGTCTCCGGGCTGGACATGGAACGCATCCGCCAGCTGTTGCACCAGCACCACGAGCTGACCGGTTCGGACCGGGCCACCGAGCTGCTGGCCGATCCCGGGCTGGACGCACGCTTCACCAAGATCGTGCCCCGCGGCTATGCCCGCGTCCTCAAGGCACGTGAAGAGGCGCAGGCACGTGGTGCCACAGACGAAGAACTGACCAGCGCAATGATGGAGGCTGCTCGTGGCTGACTTCCAGGGGTTCACGAAGTACCCGCGTGAGGTGGCCGGGCGTCGCCCGGTCGACGAGCGGGTGGAGGACTGGAACGAGGTGTACCCGGGCACCCCGGGCCGGGCCGTGCTGCCGATCATCCAGACCCAGGCGGCCCGGTGCATGGACTGTGGCGTGCCCTTCTGTCATGTCGGCTGTCCGCTGGGCAATCTGATTCCCGAGTGGAACGACCTGGTCTGGCGGGGGGAGTGGCAGGCAGCCCTCGACCGGCTGTTCGCGACGAACAACTTCCCGGAGTTCACCGGGCGGCTGTGCCCGGCGCCGTGCGAGACCTCCTGCGTCGAGGGCTACTACCGCGACCCGGTGACCATCAAGAACGTCGAGATCGCCATCGTCGAGAAGGGCTGGGACGACCTGCGGGTGACCCCCCAGATGCCGAACTGGCACACTCTCAAGACGGTCGCCGTGGTCGGCTCCGGCCCCGCAGGCCTGGCCGTCGCCCAGCAGCTCACCCGCGCCGGGCACACCGTGGTCGTCTACGAGCGGGCCGACGCCATCGGCGGTCTGCTGCGCTACGGGATCCCGAACTTCAAGCTGGAGAAGTGGGTCATCGACCGGCGGCTCAAGCAGATGCGCCTGGAGGGCACCACCTTCCGGCCGAACACCACGATCGGCACCGACATCACCGGCGAACAGCTCCTCGAGCGTTTCGACGCCGTGGTGCTGGCCATCGGCTCGACCCTTCCCCGCGAGCTGCCGATTCCCGGCCGGGAGTTCGGCGGGATCCACCAGGCCCTCGAGTACCTGCCCCAGGCGACCAAGGCGCTCACCACCGAGGTGCCCGAACAGATCACCGCGGAGGGCAAGGACGTCGTGATCATCGGCGGTGGCGACACCTCGAACGACTGCCTCGGCACCGCACTTCGCCAGGGCGCACGCTCCGTGACGCAGCTGGAGATCATGCCGCATCCGCCGGCGCTGCGTCCGGAGGCCCAGCCCTGGCCCACCTGGCCGATCATCTACCGGGTCGCCAGCGCCAACGAGGAGGGCGGCCAGCGGGTCTACTCGGCCAGCTCAAGCGAATTCCTGGCCGACGGGAACGGCCAGGTCAGCGGGGTGAAGCTTCACGACGTGAAGCGCTCCGCGAACGGCCGCTTCGAGCCGGTCGAGGGCAGCGAGCGCGAGCTGCCGGCGCAGCTGGTGCTGCTGGCGATGGGCTTCACCGGTCCGCAGCAGGAGGGCGTGGTGGAGGAACTCGGGATCGAGCTCGACCCGCGCGGAAACATCAAGCGCGACGAGAGCTACCAGACCAATGTGCCCGGTGTCTTCGTCTGCGGGGACGCGGGACGTGGCCAGTCGCTCATCGTCTGGGCCATCGCCGAGGGGCGCAGCTGCGCCGCAGGCGTGGACAGCTTCCTCAACGAGAAGGCCTCGCCGCTGCCCCGGCCGATCGATCCGCAGGAACGCCAGATGATGCTCTGAGCAGCACAGCTCCGGATCGGGTGCGGGCTGGCACGAAGGTGCCGGCCCGCACCCGATCGTCGTATCCGGCGTCGTGTCCGGCGTGGCGGGCCGGCCGTCATGGGGCCGGCGCTGTTCGCGGGCCCGCTCAGGCAGCAGACGGGCCGGGGCCGGCTGTCGTGGGGCCGTCCGGGGGATTGCGCGTCGTCCGGGTCGTCGGCGGCTCGACGACGCTGCCCTCCACGACCACCGTGTTCGGATCGACTGCGGCCGCGCCCCGGGCCGTCGTCGGCGGCTGGGTGGCCAGCCGGTCCAGCTTCGTGCCGAGGACGAACAGCGCCAGGCCGACGAGAAGGGCGAGCACCCCCAGCAGCACCCCGAGGAGATTCGCCGCGCGGTGCGGGGCGAACAGCAGGTAGAGGCCGAGCACCACGGCGAGCAGGCCCCCGATGCCCGGCAGCGCGGCCCACCGGCCGCCCACCACCCGGACCGCTGCGGCGATCCACACCAGGAGCAGCCCGCCGCTGAGCACCGCCAGGCCGGTGACGGCGACCAGCACCGCCGTGCTCATGCCCGGGTGCCAGGCGATGAGCGCGGCGAAGAGGATTGCCAGCACACCCCAGCCGAACAGTGAGCCGGAGCCGTGCGCGCCACGCATCCGCAACCCGGTGGCAAGCGAGCTGATCCCCCCGACGAGCAGGGCGGCGGCCACCAGCAGTGTGACGACCAGGATGCTGTGCCCGGGCCACACCAGGCAGAGCACGCCGGTGACGACGCCGAAGGCACCGGCGAGCCAGGCCAGCCGTCCCAGGCGGCGGGTGTGCGCGCCGAACAGCGGAAGTTCGGTCATGGGACTCCTCACATCGAGTTCCTGCCATGCTCGTCCGCGCAGATGTGCGGGTCAAGCCGGGTAGCCTGAGAGCCGCCACGCGTCGGGAAGTGGTCCGGCGCCTGGGACGGGAGAGTGATGAGCACCAAGAACTTCGCCCACCTGCACGTGCACACCGAGTACTCGATGCTCGACGGTGCCGCAAGCAATGAGAAGTTGTTCGCGGAAGTGGCGCGCCAGGGGATGCCGGCGGTCGCGATGACCGACCACGGGAACATGTTCGGCGCCTACGAGTTCTTCCAGACCGCCAAGAAGTACGACGGCAACGAGAACCCCGCGGTGAAGCCGATCATCGGGATCGAGGCCTATGTGGCCCCGTCCTCCCGCTTCTCCAGGAAGCAGGAGCGCTGGGGCAACGGGCGGGACTCGGGGGTGCCCGAGACCGAGGGCGGCAAGGACGTCTCGGGCGGCGGCCGCTACACGCACATGACGATGTGGGCGCAGAACCCCGTGGGTCTGCACAATCTGTTCAGGCTGAGCTCGCTGGCGAGCTTCGAGGGCTACTACATGAAGCCCCGGATGGACCGCGAGCTGATCGGCCAGTACGCCGACGGCGTGATCGCCACCACCGGCTGCCCCTCGGGTGAGGTGCAGACCCGGCTGCGGCTGGGCCAGTTCGACGAGGCCTGCGAGGCCGCTGCGGCCTACCAGGAGATCTTCGGCAAGGAGAACTACTTCTGCGAGCTGATGGACCACGGCATCGACATCGAGCACGAGGTCCGCTCCGACCTGCTGCGCCTGGCGAAGCGTCTCCAGCTGCCGCTGCTGGCCACCAACGACTCGCACTACGTGACCGAGGACCAGGCCGACGCGCACGACAACCTGCTGTGCATCGGGGTGGGTCGCAACAAGGACGATCCCAACCGTTTCCGCTTCAACGGCTCCGGCTACTACATCAAGACCAGCGAGCAGATGCGCGCGCTGTTCCCGGGTCTCGAGGAGGCCGCCGACAACACGCTGGCGCTCAGCGAGCGCATCGAGGACTACGACGAGGTCTTCGCCCACGTCGACCGGATGCCGCAGTTCGACGTTCCGCAGGGGGAGACCCAGGAGAGCTGGCTGCGCAAGAAGATCACGATCGGGCTGAAGAAGCGCTACGGCGACCACCCCAGCGACCAGGTCATGCAGCGGGTCGAGACCGAGCTGAGCGTCATCGAGCCGTTGGGCTTCAGCTCCTACTTCCTGGTGGTCTCCGACATCTGCGACGCGGCACGCTCGATGGGCGTGCCGGTGGGCCCGGGCCGTGGCTCGGCGGCAGGCTCGATCATCGCCTATCTCACCGGCATCATCCAGATCGACCCGCTCGAGCACGGCCTGCTGTTCGAGCGCTTCCTCAACCCAGAGCGCGTCAACCCGCCAGACATCGACCTCGACTTCGACGACCGCCAGCGTGACAAGGTGATCGACTACGTCACCCACAAGTACGGCGAGGAGTACACGAGCCAGGTCAACACCTTCTCCACGATCAAGGCGAAGGCGGCGGTCAAGGACGCCAACCGCATTCTGGGCTATCCCTTCAGCCTGGGCGACAAGATCACCAAGGCCATGCCGCCGGACGTCATGGGCAAGGGCGTGCCGCTGAACAAGCTCTTCGACCCCGAGAACTCCCGCTATGCCGAGGGACAGGAGTTCCGCGACCTCTACGACGGCGACCCCGACGTCAAGCGGGTCGTCGACACCGGGCTGGGCATCGAGGGGCTGATCCGCGGCACGGGCGTGCACGCCTGCGCCTTCATCCTGTCCAGCGAGAAGCTGCTCAACCTGGTCCCGATGCACAAGCGCGACAAGGACGGCATGATCATCGCCGGCTTCGCGTATCCGCAGCTCGAGGCCATGGGCCTGATGAAGATGGACTTCCTCGGGCTGCGCAATCTCGGCATCATGGACCACTGCCTCAAGATCATCAAGCGCAATCGTGGCGAGGACGTCGACCTGTCGAAGATCACCCTCGACGATCCGGCCACCTACGAGCTGCTGGACCGGGGCGACACGCTCGGCGTCTTCCAGCTCGACGGTGTCGCGATGCGCGCCCTGCTGCGGCAGATGGGCCCCACCTGCTTCGACGACATCATCGCCGTCATCGCCCTCTACCGGCCGGGCCCGATGGGCGCCAATGCCCACATCGAGTACGCCGAGCGCAAGAACAACCGCCGTCCGATCGTCCCCATCCATCCGGAGCTGAAGGACGATCTCGACGAGATCCTCATGCCCACCTACCACCTGATCGTCTACCAGGAGCAGATCATGGCGATCGCCCGCAAGCTCGCGGGCTACACCCTGGGCGGCGCAGACCTGCTGCGTCGCGCGATGGGCAAGAAGAAGAAGTACATCCTGGACCAGAACTTCAAGCCCTTCCGCGAGGGGATGCTCTCCAACGGCTATTCGGACGAGGCCATCCAGGCGCTGTGGGACGTCATGGTCCCCTTCGCCGGCTATGCCTTCAACAAGTCCCATGCCGCCGGGTATGCGCTGGTCAGCTACTGGACCGCCTACCTCAAGGCCAACTATCCCGCCGAGTACGGTGCCGCGCTGCTCACCAGCGTCGGCGACGACAAGGACAAGATGGCCCTCTACCTCACCGACATGAGGGCCAGGCGGATAAAGGTGCTGCCGCCGGACGTCAACGCCTCGGAGAACGAGTTCACCGCCGTCGGCGAGGACATCCGCTTCGGCCTGGGGGCCATCCGCAATGTGGGCGAGTCGGTGGTCAACGGCATCGTCGGGGCGCGCGAGGAGCAGGGCCCGGCCACCGACTTCTACGAATTCCTCGACCACGTCCCGCTGACCGTCTGCAACAAGCGCTGCATTGAGTCCTTGATCAAGGCCGGCGCCTTCGACTCGATGGGCCATTCGCGCCGGGCCCTGATGGATGTCTTCGAGCAGGCCGTGGACGGGGTCATCGACCTCAAGCGCAACCAGGCGAACGGCCAGGACGACCTGTTCGGCAGCACCACCGACAGCGCCGCGCAGACCGGCACCGGCCTGGAGCGCACCGTGCCGGACCTGGAGGACTGGGACAAGGTGACCAAGCTCGCCTTCGAACGGGAGATGCTCGGCCTGTACGTCTCCGACCACCCCCTGCACGGCCTCGAGCACCTGCTCAGCGCCGAACGCAGCATCGGGCTGTCGGAGCTCGCCCAGACCGGCGCGGAGCTGGACGGGCGCACCGAGACCATCTGCGGGATGATCACCCAGGTCCAGCGCAAGCAGACGAAGAACGGCGCCTTCTGGGCGATACTCACCGTCGAGGACATGGAGGCCAGCCTCCAGGTGCTGATCTTCCCGAAGGTCTACGAGACCTGCATGACGCAGCTGGCTCCCGACACCGTCGTGCGGATCCGCGGTCGCGTCGTCGAGAAGGACGAGGTGATCGAGATGCAGGCCAACGAGCTCGTGCTGCCCGAGATCCACCGGATGAGCGACGGCCCGGTGACCATCAAGCTGCCCGTCGTGCGGTGCGTCCCGCCGCTGGTGGCCGAGCTGAAGCACGTGCTCATCGCCCATCCGGGGACCACCGAGGTGCGGGTGAAACTGGAGACTCCGGGCAGGGCCACCACCCTGCGCCTGGGCGACCAGCTGCGGGTGAACAACGAACAGCCGCTGATGGCCGATCTCAAGGCCCTGCTCGGGCCGTCCTGCATGGCCGTATAGCCTGGGCGCAGTCGGGAAGTGGACATCGGGCGGAAGCGCGCATCGGGATGCGTGCACGTCGTGGAGCGAGCGGACGAGGAGTGGACGATGGCTGTGGGGACCGTGCCGGCAGGACGCCGGTCATGAGCCTGGCCGCCGGCCCTCTGACGGGCGCCGCGCCCGAGCCGATCGTCCCGCACGGGGCGACCTCCGCCGACGTCCGGCTGACCCGCCGTCGTCTGGCCAGTCACCTGGCCGGGCTCGCCGTGACGGTGCTGGCCCTCGGCGTCCTGGCGGCGATCGCCTGGAAGCTCACCGCGCCCACGCCCAGCGTCACGGTCTCCGGCGACGGAACCGCAGCCGTGACCAACCGGACCATGGCGGAGTACTTCGGCGCCGATGCGGACTTCATGATCATCGGCATGTTCGCCGGGCTCGGGCTCGGGGCGCTGTGCTGGCGGTGGCTGAAGACCATGGGCTGGCCGATCGCCTTCGTCTCGGTCGCCGCCGGCATGCTCGGGGCGCTCGTGGCCTGGCGGGTCGGGATCTTCCTCGGCCCCCATGACTTCGACCAGCGGGTCGCCTACGCCTCCTCGGGCCAGCAGGTCGCCATCGACCTGGCGCTGCGCACCCCCACCGCATGGCTGTCGTGGCCGCTGGGGGCGGTCCTCACCGTGCTTCTCTACAGCGCCTTCGGCGCCGACGACCAGCCGCTGTTCCGAAGGTCTCGCGAGCTCCCCGTCCCCGAGACGGCCTCGGCGCCCTCACAGCCGCCCAGGTCGTCGCACCGCTCGATCCGCTTCCCCTCGGCGCGCAGCATCGAGACGATCAGCAGGCCAGGTCGGCGAAACTCGCCCGGGTCAGCGCCGAAAGGTCACCGGGCGCGATCTCGAGACTGAGCCCCCGTCGACCCGCCGAGACGAAGACCGTCTCGAAGCCCTGGGCGCTGGAGTCGATGTAGACGGGCGTCTGGCGCTTCTGACCCAGCGGCGAGATCCCTCCGACGACATATCCGGTGGTGCGCTGGGCCAGCGCCGGCTCGGCCAGCGCGGCCTTCTTCGCATGGGCACTGGCGGCGATGGCCTTGAGACTCAGCTGCCCACTGGCCGGCACGACCGCGGTGACCAGGGGCGTGTGCGCACCGGTGAGCTCGACGACCAAGGTCTTGAAGACCCGGGCGGGGTCGATGCCCATCGCCTCGGCAGCCTCGGTGCCGAAGTGGTGGGCGCGCGGATCGTGCTCGTAGGAGTGCAGCCGGTGGGCCACCCCGGCCCGGACGACATGGTCGGTGGCGGGGGTGCCCAGGGACATGTGGTGGTTCTTCGACATGACTGTGGCTCCTCAGCCCCGCCCGCCTGCCCGGGGTCGGCGGGACGACTGCTGCTCGGCATCACGGATCACCCCTCCATTCCACCACCCGCTGCGTCCCGCGGACCGGTGCGGTGGGCCTGTGGGACCGGCTCGATAGAATGGGCGGGTGCTGCGAATCCTTGATGTCAGCGGAGAACGCCTGGACGACTACGCGTCGGTGTTGCCGAGGGGAAGCTTCGACGTGGACCACGCGCTGAGCGTGGTGGAGCCCATCTGCGATGCGGTGGCCCACGAGGGCGAGGCGGCACTGCGCCGCTTCGCCGAGCAGTTCGACCATGTGGTGCCCGAACACCTGCGGGTCCCGGTCGAGGCACTCGACAAGGCGCTGGCATCGATGGACCCCCAGCTCCGCTCGGCCGTCGAGGAGTCGATCCGCCGGCGTCGTGCGGTCTGTGAGGCCGTCGAGCGCGAGGAGCCCTGGCGCAGCGTCGAGCTGGCGCCGGGTGCCGTGGTGGGGCAGGCCCTGGTGCCGGTCTCCCGCGTCGGCCTCTATGTCCCGGGAGGGCTGGCGCCACTCGCCTCGACCGTCCTCATGAATGTCGTCCCCGCCCAGGTGGCGGGGGTCTCCTCGATCGCGGTGGCCACTCCGCCGCAGGCCGAGTACGGCGGCCTGCCGCACCCGACGATCCTCGCGGTCGCCAGGCTGCTCGGCGTCGACGAGGTCTACGCCGTGGGCGGCGCCCAGGCCATCGCGATGTTCGCCCACGGGGTGCCGGGGCTGTGCCGCAAGGCCGACATGGTCACCGGGCCGGGCAACATCTACGTCGTCGCGGCGAAGCGGCTGCTGCGCGGGCGGGTCGGGATCGACGCGGAGGCAGGGCCCACCGAGATCCTGGTGCTGGCCGATGCCACCGCCGAGCCCGCCCAAGTGGCGGCCGACCTGATCAGCCAGGCCGAGCACGACCCGATGGCCGGCGCCGTGCTGGTCACCGACTCGCGGGCGCTGGTCGACGCCGTCCAGGTGCAGCTGGAGGAGCAGGTCGGGCGGCTCGCGACGCGCGAACGCCTCGCGGTCTCGCTGACCGGCCAGCAGTCCGGCGCGATCCTGGTGGCCGACATCGACCAGGGCATCGACGTGGTCAACGACTACGCGGCCGAGCACCTGGAGATCCAGACGGCGGATGCCCGCGAGGTGGCCCGTCGGATCCGCAATGCCGGTGCCATCTTCGTCGGCCCGCACGCACCGGTGCCGCTGGGCGACTACTCCGCCGGATCCACCCACGTGCTGCCCACCGGCGGTGCCGCGCACTTCTCCTCGGGGCTCACCGTGCGCAGCTTCCTCAAGGCCGTGCACGTCATCGACTACTCGCAGGAAGCCCTGGCCCAGATCGGTGATGCCGTGCAGGTCTTCGCCCACGCGGAGAACCTGCCGGGTCACGCCAACGCCGTCGCGGTGCGCACCGGCACGAACAAGGAGGACGCATGACCGTCGGTCAGTTCCCGGTGGCCAATTCCCGGATCACTCTCGACCAGCTCCCGCTGCGTCCCGAGCTGGTCGGTGAACAGCCCTACGGCGCGCCGCAGCTCGACGTGCCGGTCTGTCTCAACACGAACGAGAACCCCTATCCGCCGAGCGCCAGGATCCGCGCCCAGATGGCGGCGGCGATCGAGAAGACCGCCCGCAGCATCAACCGCTATCCGGACCGCGATGCGATCGGACTGCGCTCGGACCTGGCCAAGTACCTCGGCTTCGGCCTCGGGGTGGACAACATCTGGGCCGCCAACGGCAGCAATGAGGTGATGACCCACGTGCTCTCCGCCTTCGGCGGGCCGGGGCGCACCGTGCTCAGCTTCACCCCCACCTATTCGATGTATCCCGAGTACGCGCGCAACACCCACACCGGCTATGTGACCGTGCCCCGCAAGCCCGACTTCACCCTGGACGCCGAGCTGGTCCTGGACGCGATCGAGCAGAGCCACGCCGAGCTGGTGCTCATCACCACCCCCAACAACCCGACCGGCACGACGACGCCGGTCAAGGTCGTCGAGGAGATCTGCGAGAACACCGACGCGCTGGTCGTCGTGGACGAGGCCTACCAGGAGTTCACCGAGTTCCCCGAGGACTCCGCACTGGCCCTGCTGCCGCGTTTCGGGAGGCTCATCGTGAGCCGCACGCTGAGCAAGGCCTTCGCCCTGGCCGG
>JBAQVA010000226.1:0-6057 GCA_049297835.1 Propionibacterium sp. | reverse complement strand
GCCCCACAGCGCCGGCGCGGCGTGCCGGTGCATCGCTACCGCGCCGCGGGGCGGTCCAGCGCGGCGGGGCAGGGCCGGGAATTGTGGCGCCCGCAATAGAGTTGAGGAAGGTGTGGTCCCTCCACGTGGGGGTGCGGGGCATGACCGCCGGGTGTGCACCCGGGCGTGATGCCGTACCCTACAGGTTGTGGTGCGCCACGTTTCATTCAACTAGAGCTTGTGGTTTTGCTCAAGGAGAAGGGGAAGCATGAACGACGAGATTCGCGATGTCATCATCGTGGGTTCAGGCCCGGCCGGCTACACGGCCGCGATCTACACCGGACGCGCCGGCATGCGACCGATTGTGCTCGAGGGTTCGGTCACCGCAGGCGGTGCGTTGATGACCACCACCGAGGTGGAGAACTACCCCGGATTCCCTGACGGCGTGCTGGGTCCCGTGCTGATGAGCGATATGCGCGCCCAGGCCGAGAAGTTCGACGCCGAGTTGATCGCCGATGACGCCACCAAGATCGAACTGGGCGGCGACATCAAGAAGGTCACCGACTCCGAGGGCAATGTGTACCGCGCCCGCGCCGTCATCCTGGCCATGGGCTCGGCCTATCGTCACCTCAACCTGCCCGAGGAGGAGGAGTTCTCCGGACGCGGCGTCAGCTGGTGCGCCACCTGTGACGGGTTCTTCTTCCGCGGCAAGGAGATTGCCGTGGTCGGTGGTGGCGATTCCGCCATCGAGGAGGCAACCTTCCTGACCCGCTTCGCGGACAAGGTGACGCTGATCCATCGTCGCGACGCATTCCGCGCCAGCAACATCATGGCCAAGCGCGCCCTGGACAACCCGAAGATCGAGATCGCCTGGAACTCCGAGGTGGTGGGCATGAGTGGCGACGGCACGCTCAACGCACTGCGCCTGCGCGACACGGCGACCGGCGAGGAGCGTGAGCTGGCGGTGGCCGGCCTGTTCGAGGCCATCGGCAATGTGCCGCGCTCCGAGCTCGTCAAGGGCCAGGTGGAGCTCAATCCCGACGGCTATGTGAAGGTCGCCGGCGACTCGACGCTCACCGACGCACCCGGCGTCTTCGCCTGCGGCGACCTGGTCGACCACGTGTACCAGCAGGCCATCACGGCTGCCGGCACCGGTTGCCGCGCCGCACTGGACGCCGAGCACTACCTGAGCGCCCTGATGGACGAGAACAGCGATCAGGCGACGGAGGCACTTGCCAACGCCTGACCTCCCTGCGGACCAACCCGGCCCCGGACGGCCGGAAGGTCCGCTCCACAAGCCATAACGGCCCTGCGGTCCACTCCGTACACGGGATGGATCCGCGGGACCCGTGCGACGGCCCCGAGGGGCCACAGACAATGGCCCCCAACCGGGCCACCAGACAACAACAAGGGGTAACCATGGCACAGCCCAAGGACGTCACTGACGCCACATTTTCCGACGAGGTGCTCAAGGCCGACAAGCCCACCGTCGTTGACTACTGGGCGGATTGGTGCGGGCCCTGCAAGCAGCTCAGCCCGATTCTCGACCAGCTCGCCGAGGAGTACGGCGACAAGATCAACTTCGTGAAGGTCGACGCCGACGCGAACACCAAGGTCGCCACCGACCAGGGGATCCTGGGCCTGCCGACCGTGCAGATCTACCAGAACGGCGAAGTGGTCAAGCAGTTCCAGGGCGGCAAGCCCAAGAGCGTGATCGTCAAGATGCTGCAGGAGTTCGTGTGATGTCCGGCGAGCAGACGAAGACCTCCCGGGTGGGTGTGAACCTGAAGCGCGTGAGCCCCGTGCACTACGAGGTCACCAATGGCAGGGGATCCACCATCAGCGTGGGACATGGCGATGACGTGTTCAGCCCCGTCGAGCTGCTGCTGGCGGCCGTCGGTGCCTGCTCGTCGATCGACGTCGACGTCGTCACCACGCGACGCGCCGACCCGGAGAAGTTCGATGTGAGCATCGCCGGCGACGTGGAGAAGGGTCCCGAGGGGAACCGGGTCAAGGACGTTGACCTCAACTTCTCGCTGAGCTTCCCCGACACTGACGAGGGACGCACCGCGCAGAGCCTGGTGGCCCGGCTGGTGAAGCTGAGCCACGACAAGGATTGCACCGTGGGGCGCACCGTGATGCTGCCCACCGAACTGCACAGTGCAGTTGATGGTGAGGTTGTCGCCTGAGGCGACCAACCACGGCGACCAACCCACGACGACCAACACAGCAACCACATGGTGAGGGGCCCGATCGGAGAAATCCGGTCGGGCCCCTCACTCTGTTGAAGCCTCCTGGCACCCGTCGGACGTCGAGCGCCCCCGCGCCGCCCCGAACGTTCGAATCAGGCCTTGCGGAGCCCGGATTCCGGCCGGATCACACGGGTGTTACTCCGCTCAGAATCCGTTGGGCGCAAGACGTGGTTTCATCCTCCCCAGCATGCTTACGTGGTGCGCCAGTGGGGAGGGTCGATCACTTTTCGGCTATTTTGTGTGTCCATGTGGGGGAATCAAGAAATCCCAGGGATCTGCCTGATTTGAGGGGCGCGGAGCGGCCCCAGAACCGGCCGAAACGCCCTTCAACATCTCGACGATCCGCTGCAGGTCATCCTCGCCGGCGAAGTCGATGGTGATGCGACCCTTCTTGCGTCCCATGTTCACCTTCACCCGGGTGTCGAACCGGTCGGACAGGGACGTGGCGAGTTGCTCGGCGCGTGGGTCGTGTTCCTTCGGACGCGCCATCCGCTGCCTGGGCTTCTCGTCCCCACCCAGGGCAACGATCTCCTCGGTGGCCCGCACGGAGAGACCCTCGGCCACGATGCGCTGCGCCAGACGCTCCTGGGCCAGCGGATCATCCAGGGCGAGCAATGCCCGGGCATGGCCGGCAGACAACACTGCGGCGGCAACACGGCGCTGCACGGTGATCGGCAGCTTGAGCAACCGGATCGTATTGGAGATGTGCGGACGCGACCGCTTCAGGCGTCGCGCAAGCTCGTCCTGGGTGATGCCGAAGTCACCCATCAACTGCTCGTAGGCGGCCGCCTCCTCCAGGGGATTCAGCTGGACGCGGTGCAGGTTCTCGAGCAACGCATCGGTGAGCATCGACTCGTCATCGGTGGCGCGCACGATCGCCGGAATCTGCGCGATGCCGGCCTCCTGATGGGCTCGCAATCGCCGCTCGCCCATGATGAGTTCGTAGTGCGTGGCGTCCAGCTTGCGCACGACGATGGGTTGCAGCAGGCCGACTTCCTTGATCGACTCCGTGAGCTCCTGCAGGTCGTCCTCATCGAACACCTGACGCGGCTGCTTCGGGTTCGGGGTGATCTGCGCCACCGGCAGTTCCGCGTAATAGGAACCGTCGGCCATCTGCTCAGATGCAGGCTCGCGAGGTTCCTCTGCGGCCTGGATGTCGGTGCGCTGAAACAGTTCACCCAGTCCGCGGCCAAGACCACCCGGACGTGCGCTCATTCCTGCTCCTTCATTGCTCGTTGCGACAATTCCTGGGCCACCTTGCGGTAGGCGTTGGAGCCCACCGAGTTGGGGTCGTAGTTCAACACGCTCTGCCCGTAGCTGGGCGCCTCGCTGATCCGCACCGAGCGGGGGATCATCGTGTGCAGCGTCTCCTTCGGGAAGTGTGCCATCACTTCCTCCGCCACCTGCGCCGAGAGGCGCGTCCTGGCGTCATACATGGTCACGAGCACCGCCCACAGCTCCAGGTCGCTGTTCAACTGGCGCTTCACCAGCGAAATCGTGCGCATCAGCTGCTGCACGCCTTCCAACGCGTAGTACTCCGACTGAATCGGAATGAGGATGTCACTTGCCGCAACGAGTGCATTCACGGTCAGCAGTCCCAGCGACGGCGGACAGTCGAAGATGACGAAGTCGACGTCGTGGTCGGCCTCGTAGTCCCTGATCGCGCGCGAAAGGCGCTGCTCGCGGGCCACCTTCGAGACGAGCTCCAGCTCTGCGCCTGCCAGGTCAATCGTTGCCGGAACGACCTTGAGGCCCTTCGCCTCGGGAGAGTCGACCACCAGGTCCGCGACGAGGACCTCGTCGAGCAACAGCTCGTAGCTTCCCCTGACGCCCTCCTGGTGGGGAATGCCGAGCGCAGTGGACGCATTTCCCTGCGGGTCGACGTCCACGACGAGCACATTGAGCCCGCCCTGGGCGAGTGCGACCGCCAGGTTCACCGAGGTCGTGGTCTTTCCGACCCCGCCCTTCTGGTTGGCAATGACAATGCGCCGCGGTGCATCGAGGTGCGGCAGTGGAACGGTCTTCACTCGTGTTTCACGTGAAACATTCATCGTCTCCAGCGAGAGCGGCTCCTCATAGAGCGCCCGCTCCGGACGGTGCCGGGGTTCTTCGGGGGGACGCGGCGCAGGATGCCGGGCCGCCGGATTGCGTAGCGGTCGTGGAGCGGCGGGATCATCGCTACCAGTCAAGGCCTTACCCTCCTGGGATGTTTCACGTGAAACATCCTCCGCTTGACCCACGTCGCTGGTGACCCCAGCCGCGGACTGCTTCTGTTCCGCTCGGCCACTTTCAACTCCCGAGCCATCAGGACCCAGGGAAGCACCAGCGTCTGCCTGCGCCTCATCGGCCGCCGATGTTGCACGTGAAACATCGTGGTTCTCCTCTTCGGATGACACTCCACCCTCCACCGCATCTCGCGAGCCCTCTGGCTCGATGTCTGAGTGATGGGCGCCCGCACCGCTCCAGCCGTCACCCGAGGCGCTCAATGTTTCACGTGAAACATGTGCGGTCTCATTCCCTGGCACCACATCAGCCGGCGCTGCTGATTGAATCGACGAGGAGGAGTCCGCGTGCGTGTCGCCACCGTCTTCCCCGCTCATGCCAGCCGGCTCACTCGCGGATGTTTCACGTGAAACATCCGGCTCTCCCATGGAGCCGGGCCGGTGTGAGTCAGGGTCGCCATCACCGGCGTCGTCTTCGCCCGAAGCATCGTCATGGTCGTCACCGGCAGGGTGCGTCGCACCCACTTCGAGGGTCTCGATGTCACGCCCATCAATGGTGTGGCGGGGCACCTCGCGGTGCTCCTCCGCAGTGATCTCCAGTTCTGAGGGGTATCCCAGCGGACGCGTCGTCTTCCTGTGATCCTTCACCGGATAACCCAGTGGTTCGCTCATCGCGATCATCTCCATCCATACTGACGACTCCGACAGCTCACTCTACTGGCCCGCGGCGACTGAACCGCTGCACAACAGATCCACACGACAACAGACCCGTCTCACAACAGGTAGGTCCACCAGAATTCCGTCCCTGAGAAGCGCTCTGCGCTATCGGTGAAGGACGAAATCGGCTCGCGCGCAGCGCTTCGGAGGAACCGGGGGAGGTACCCCAACGAAGGACACCGCCCGCGAGATGCTCTGGAGTGGGCAGGCTTAGCCCCGGCGAGATCACTGCACGCCCATGCCTCCCTAGCCCTTCACGCGCAAGGAAGCGCGTCCCCCGGAGACTCTGGGGGACAACGCCATCGCCGGTGCCAACCCTCGCTCGGGATCCACGGCGCGGCGGACCCAATGGTGATCGACCTACTGCTCGTGGAGTCCTGGCGCCATAGCCCCCCGTCGGTGAAAGAGCCCGACTCCCAAGTCACACACAATCGGCACCCGCACTGCGAGCGGGTCGAAGCGTGGATACTCCCCGAGGAGACACCCCAACACGCCTCCGAAACCCCGAGGGCACCTGCTCTGCTGACCATATGAACCGTCCTGACCGTGGAGGCTCCGAAGCGCGCTCTCGGAGCCGTCCCCGAACCCGGCTGTTCCCTTGCAGCCGCTCACGTGAGCGGCCCCGACCCCGCGGCAGCTCCCCAGTGGACCACTCACGTGAGCTTCGCCCCACCCCCGCAAGCTCCCGCTCCGCTGGCCGTGGGGACCCACCGGACCCCGGAGGACCCCCTGTGGACTACTTGCACGGACTTCTCCCGACTGTGTTGGGTCGGCACATAGGTGACAGGTGATGGGTGACACCTGAGTCGGCACATAGGTGACAGGCTCGGGCATGTCGAAGAACCATGTTGCGGTGATGTCGGTGGTGTCTGGATCGATGAGCGTGG
>JBAQVA010000225.1:0-2069 GCA_049297835.1 Propionibacterium sp. | reverse complement strand
ACCTACATCCCTGGCCCAAACGCGGCGACGCTGTACAGCTTCAACGCGACCGGGAAGGTATCGAGGCCCTCCTGCAACGGCCACCCAGCACCGAGTAGACGAACGCAGGGACCCTGGGTGCACCTGCCTGTCAGAGCGACCCTGTCCGATGGGGCCGCCCCGATATGAAGGGCAGGAGGACAGTTCCATGGCTATCCGCACCCAGCAGTCCATCTCCGGCTTCATCGCCACCGACCCGCAGCTGACCGTGACGGATCGCGGGGAGGCTCGCTTCTACGCGAGGTTCGGTCAGGAGAACTTCCACCGCGACGAGGATGGCTCGTTCACAAAGCTGGAGCCGACCTTCCACAACCTCGTCATGTACCGGGCCACCGCCGAACGCGCTTTCGAGCGGTTCGCCAAGGGCGACAGCTTCGTCGCCGAGGGCTACGCCCACGAGTACTCCTACGAGCGAGACGGCCAGTCCCTGTCCGGGGAGGAGTTCGTCGCCAAGAAGATCGGCCACGACACAGCCCGCACCCGCTACGACGTCGACCGAACGCCCCGAAACTCCCAGACCCGTGAGGCGGCCACACGAGACCAGGAGCGCGCGTTCGACCCTCCAGTCTCGCGGCCGACCACCAGCGCTCCCGTGCTCGGCCGCTGAACCTGGGGAGGAGCGCACCATGACCACTCACACGCCGGGCTTCGACGAGGAGCCTGACTACGACGACACGCAAAATCTGATCGCCGAGCCGCCACACCCTGTCAACTGGAATCTGTTGGCCGCCAGCGACCTGGAGCAGGAACTCCTTGAGCTGAACCGGTGGGTCGACTGGCTGCGCCACACCTACGGGCTCCCAGCCTCCGTCATCCCGCCCTACTGGCACCGCCACCCCGAACTCCGCTGGGAACTCTCCGCCCTCCACCTGCACTGGCTCTGCGCCTACGACCCCGACCAGAACGGCTCCGCGCCGCTGGGCTGGCACCGCGACTTCGCTGACGCCCGCCAGCGCCTGCGCGACTGGGTGACAGCCTCCGGAACCCGCCTGGATCGCGACCGCCCCACACGACAAACCACATGGCCCGGGGAAGAGCCCGCCGAACACGCGGACGAGACCGCGATCACCGACCGGGACCAGGACTTCGTCCAGTACGTCCTCGACGAGGTCCACCAGAGGCAAGAAGCCGAAGACGCGTTCTATGCGAGCATCGACGAACGCACCGGCGAGATCCACGACCGCCCCGAGAGTCCCCAGGGCGGGTGAGGATGATGGTCCGCTCCTACAAGCGCACGACGGACCGGTCGGACGCCAACCGGCCGGTCCGCGTGCGCTACATCAAACGCAGCGAGATCGACGCCGAGAAGGTCGCCGAGGTCCTCATCCGCATCGCACTGCGCGCTGCGGGCAACGGCACGTCAACCGGGAACGCCGGTTCCTACGTCCGGGATCTTCTCGTCAGCGCCCGGTAGACTGTTGGGCAAGCTCAACGAACCGGCGTCGTTGGCACCAGACTCTTAAGCCCCGCACTCGGGGTGTTCTTCCTGCTTCTTGACGTGACCGCCATCCGGCGCCCCACAAGACCCCTCTCAGGGGTCCGTGAAAGGCGGTCACCATGACTCTCACGTCCCTCCCGTCCGGAATCGATATGGGCGAGCTGCGCAAGCTCGCCGCCACCGCCGCCAAGATCCAGCAGGCCACGGGCGCGACTGACACGAATGGTCTGGTCCCTGCGATCAGCTACCTTCGGGTCTCCACCAAGGACCAGGCCACGCGAAACGGTCTTGAAGAGGGCCTGTCGATCCCCGCCCAGCGCGAGGCGGCTCAGCGAAAGGCTGACCAGCTTGGCGCCGTCATCGTCAAGGAGTTCATCGAGCCTGGCGAGTCCGCCAAGACGGCGCAACGCCGCGCCCTCCAGGACATGCTCGACTACGTCACCGAGAACCCCGTCCAGTACTGCATCATCAACAAGGTCGACCGCCTGGCTCGCAACCGCCTCGACGACGCGATCATCCACGCGACGCTTCGGGATGCGAACATCAGCTTGGTCTCCGTGACGGAGAACATCGACGAGACGCCCTCAGGGAT
>JBAQVA010000224.1:0-1775 GCA_049297835.1 Propionibacterium sp. | reverse complement strand
CCGCTACACCGCGCTGCTCGCGAAGCTCGGTGCCGGCACCGAGACCGCCGCGCGCATCGACGCGGCGCTGGACCGGGTCTCAGCGGCCCGGGAGGGCAGGGCAGGGCAGGTGGAGTCCGCCGGCACCCGCCCCGAGCTGGCAGCCGGCCAGTCCCGGCATGCTCTCGGGGCCGGGACGCGGCCCGACACGGTCCGGGTCAACCAGGTGCCCGGTCTCGGTGCCGAGGAGGTCGTCGACGCGGAACTGGTGGGCGAGGACGATTCCGGGAAGGACAGCCGATGAGGGCCCGGTCGTCGTCGCGGCGCGGGGCCTCCCCGGATCTCGCCGAGCGCATCGATGCCCTCGGCCAGGTCGTCGAGCTCTGCGACGGCAGGGTGGACGAGAAGCTCCTGACCCGCACCCGCGAAGTCGTCGCGCGGGCCGGCGCACGGCTCTCCTTCAGCGGCGCGAACACCGTCGTCGCACTGGCCGGGGCCACCGGCTCGGGCAAGTCCAGTCTCTTCAACGCCATCGCCGGCGCCCAGCTGGCGGCGCCCGGTGTTCGGCGTCCCACCACCTCCCGCGCGATGGCTGCCAGCTTCGGCGCCGAGGTGAACGACCGCCTGCTCGACTGGCTCGACGTGCCGGTGCGAACCCGCGTCTCCGACGGCGGAGAACTCGACGGACTGGTCCTGCTCGACCTGCCCGACCACGATTCGATCCAGCTCGGTCACCGGCTGGAGGCCGAACGGCTGGTCGCCCTCGTCGACGCGCTGGTGTGGGTCGTCGACCCCCAGAAATATGCGGACGCCGCGCTCCACCAGCGCTATCTGGCGCCGATGGCGCGATACGCGCAGGTGATGATGGTCGTCCTCAACCAGACGGATCGGCTCGTCGGGCCCGATCTCGCCCACACGCAGGCGGACCTGCGCACCCTGCTGGACCGCGAGGGCCTGGCCGCCACGCCCCTGCTCGCCACCTCGGCACGAACCGGCGCGGGAGTCGTCGAGCTGCGCGCCAGGATCGCCCGGGTGGTCGCGGACAAGAAGGCCGCGGCGCGGCGCACGGTGAGCGATGTCGAGCAGGTGTCCTCGGCGCTGGCGCAGGAGTTCGGCCCTGAGGGGGTCGCGGATGTCGACCCTCGCCGCGTCGAGGAGCTCGTGGACAGCTTCGCCCGGGCCGGCGGGGTCTCCGTGGTGGCGGAGGCCGTCCTCGACTCGACGCGCCGGCGCGGATCGGCCGCCACCGGCTGGCCGCTGGTCTCCTGGCTCGCCACGTTGAGGGCGGATCCGCTCAAGAGACTTCACCTCGACCTGCCCTCGCTGGGGCGCAGCGGGCGTCCGCGCCCCGAGGAGATCCAGCCCACCTCGGTGCCGCGCACGAGCATCGCGAGGGTGGGCGGGGGAGTCGAGCGGGCACGGGTCTCCAGCGCGGTCCGGGCCCTGTCCGACAGCGCCTCCCGAGGGCTGCCTCCGAGCTGGGCCGACGCGGTGCGCGCCGCATCCGTCTCGAACATGGCGGCGCTTCCGGACGACCTGGACCGGGCCGTCGCCACCACCGAGCTGGGCATGTCGGCCGGACGCGGCTGGTGGCGGCTCGTGCGCGTGCTGCAGTGGATCCTGCTCGCGGCCCTCGCGGCGGGATGTGCCTGGCTGGCCGTCAATGCCCTGTTCGCCGGCACTCTTCCGGTGCCTCGATGGCACGGCGCCCCCGTGCCGACACTGCTCGTGCTGGGCGGTGGCGTGGCCGGCGTGCTCCTCGGCGGGGTGAGCCGGCTGGCCGTCGAGGTGAGCGC
>JBAQVA010000223.1:0-15033 GCA_049297835.1 Propionibacterium sp. | reverse complement strand
CCACGGCAGGGGCGGTCGGCGCGTCCCGCCGGTTGACCGGCGTGGGAGGATGCCACGGTGACCCCACCCGCGTCCTCCGGCGAAGCGGGTGCTCCGACCCCGACGCCGGGTGGCCATCGCCGCTTGTGGGCGGCCGTCCCGTTCGCGGCCCTGCTGTGCTTCTGCCTCATCCTGCGCGCACCCGTGACCGTGGTGCCCCCGCTGCTCGTGCAGATCCGGGCCGACCTCGGGTTGAGTGCGGTCACGGCCGGGCTGCTCACCAGCATTCCCGTGCTGTGCTTCGGGCTGCTCACGCCGGCCGCCTCGCGGCTGATGCGGAGCACCGGCGTCAACCACGGCGCGCTCTACGGCGTGGGTGCGGTCATCGCCGGATCGGTGCTGCGCTCGGTCGGTGGGGTGGACACCGCCTTCGCCGGGACGATCCTCATCGGGGCCGGGATCACGATCGGCAATCTCGTCGTGCCGATGCTCATCGGCCGCGACTTCCGCCAACGCACCGAACTGGCCACCGGGGTCTACTCGGCCACCGTGAACATCGCCGTCGCCGTCTCCACCGCGCTGGCCGCGCCGGTCGGCCTGGTCATCGGCTGGCGCCTCACCGCCGCGCTCATCGGAACCGCGCTCGGCGGCCTGGCGCTGGCCGTGTGGCTGTCCGTCTACCCTCCCGGGATTCGCGGCCCGAGGGCCTCGATCAGGCGGCGGGCGGGCCTTGCCGAGCTGCCACCCGCACCCGGCAGGTCCGGCCGGGCACGCAGCGGGACCAGGCGGTCGATGCGCGGGCTCATCGTGCTGACCACCCTGTCCTTCTGCGGTCACACGCTGGCCTACTACGCGGTGACCGCGTGGCTGCCCACCGCTCTCATGGAGATCCGCGCGATGAGCCAGTCGCAGGCAGGTGCTGCCGCGAGTGTCTTCCAGGCCGCGGGTATCGCAGGGCCCCTCCTCGTGCCCTTTTTCAGCGGTGCCCTGCGATGGACTCCCCGTCGCATCGTCGTCGTGATCGGCGCCGCCTGGGTGACCATGCCGGCCGGAATGCTGCTGGCGCCCCAGCTCTGGCTGGTCTGGAGCATCCTCGCCGGCATGGCCCAGGGCGGCTATTTCACGGTGCTGATGGCCGTGCTGATCCGCCGTTCGCGCAATGTCGACGAGAACCGGCATGCGACGGCCGTCGTGCAGAGCGTCGGCTACTGCGTTGCCGCCACCGGCCCGGTGATCCTGGGCTGGGTGCACGAGCACATCTCGGGGTGGAACGGACCGTTCGCGCTCATCCTCGTCGTCGTCGTCGCGATGGTGATCATCGGTGCGAGCGCGGTGCGCGAGGGCCGCGGGCTCGGGGATTGACGCTGCGTTCCAGGGGTATTCCAGCAACAGTCACGGCCGATAATTACCGTGCTAGGCTAATTATCAGCCGAGCTAGACAAATCTTCGGGTTGCCCGGGAGGCGACGATGCGACGAGTTGATCCCCGTGCCCACGACGCCGGGCGTGGCTGACGATGTCCACCTCCACCGTGCAGGCGCCCGAAGCGCTCAGGACGCAGATCGAGGGCGCGCTGAGTCGTCTGTTCGCCGAGCGCATCGGGATCGCCGAGCGCTACGGTGACGAGTTCTCGCGGTTGTGGAGGCTTGCCGGGCAGCACATCTTCGGCGGCAAGCTCGTCCGGCCGGTGCTGTTCGCCGAGATGGTCGATGCTCTCGGCCGGGACGCGGCGCAGCCGGCACGCCTGCCGGGCAGGCAGGACGTCATCGGCATCGCCGCGGCCATCGAGCTGTTGCACTACTCATTCCTGCTCCACGACGACGTCATCGACGGCGACCTGGTCCGCCGTCACGGGCCGAACCTGATCGGTGAACTGTTCGGGTCCCATCCGAAGGCGCCGGCCCAGCCCGCGCTGCACTGGGGGCGCACCGGCGGCATCCTGATGGGCGATCTGCTGCTGTCGGCCGCGCACCAGCTCTTCGCGCGCGCCGAACTCGCGCGGGACTCCCGGTTGCGCCTGCTCGACCTGCTCGACCACACCGTGACGGAGTCGGTGGCGGGGGAGCAGACCGATGTCGCGCTGAGTGACGGGGTCATCGCGGCGGAACTGCCCACCATCGTGACGATGACGGCGCAGAAGACTGCGACCTACTCGTTCGAGCTGCCGTTGCGCGCCGCGGCGGTGCTCGCCGGCTCCGGTGCCGGCACCGAGCGGACGCTCGCGCGGGCGGGCCAGCACCTCGGGCTGGCCTTCCAGCTCCAGGACGACCTGCTGGCGATCTTCGGGGACCCCTCGGAGCACGGGAAGGACGGGCTCTCGGACCTGCGCGAGGGCAAGCAGACAGTGATCGTCGCCCATGCCCGGACGACCAGTGCCTGGCCGCAGATCGCGCCCTGGTTCGGCTCACCACAGCTGACCCCCGAGCGCGCTGCGCGGGTCCGCGAGCTCCTGGCCCGCTGCGGCGCGCGGGACCATGCGGAGAGCCTCGTCGACGAGCAGTGCGCCGGAGTGCGCGAGCTGATCGCCGGGGCGCCCGGGATCCCGCCGGGAGCCCGGGAGGTGCTGGCCACCTGCCTGGCCCGGCTGGCAGGAAGACGCTCGTGACGCCGTCCTCGTCGACCGCCTCCCTCGACAGGTTCACGGCGGCGGCAGAGCTCGTCGCCAGCGGACTCATCGGCAGCTACTCCACCTCCTTCGGGCTCGCCACCCGGCTGCTCGGACGCCGTCACCGCCAGCACATCCGCAACATCTACGCGCTGGTCCGGGTGGCCGACGAGATCGTCGACGGGGTGGCCGCCCAGGCCGGTCTCGACCCAGCGGCACAACGGGCGTGCCTGGACGACTTCGCCGCCCAGACGCACCGGGCGATGGACGCCGGTCTCAGCAACAACATGGTGGTGCACGCCTTCGCCGTGACGGCGCGCCTGAACGGCATCGACGAATCCCTGACGGTGCCCTTCTTCGACTCGATGCGTGCCGACCTCGACCCTGCCGACCTCGACCCCGCCGGCACCGGCGCCGACGGGCTCCACGTCTTCGGCACCGAGGAACGCGATCGTTATGTCCACGGATCCGCCGAGGTCGTCGGCCTCATGTGCCTGCGCGTCTTCCTGTACGGGAGGCACCCGGCGCCCGTGGAACGCGCCGTCCTCGAGCGGGGTGCCGCCCGGCTCGGGGCCGCCTTCCAGAACGTCAACTTCCTGCGCGACCTGGCCGAGGACACCGACCGGCTCGGGCGCAGCTATCTGTCCGGGGACGAGCGCCTGGACGACGCCGGCAGGGACGCCTGGGTGGCCGTGATCCGCGGCCAGCTCGACGACGCCCGCCGCGCCGTCCCGTTGCTCCCGGCCGACTGCCGAGCCGCCGTGCGCAGCGCACTGGCACTGTTCGCGGAGCTCACCGAGCGGCTCGCCCGCACGCCCGCCGAGCAGCTCTACCGCACCCGGGTGCGCGTCCCGGACCCGGTGAAGATCGCCCTGGCCGGGCGCGAAGTCGTCCGCACCCGGATGGAGGCCCGATGACCCGCACGGCCGTCGTGATCGGTGCCGGCATCGCCGGCCTGGCGAGTGCCGGCCTGCTTGCCAGGGAGGGATTCGAGGTCACCCTCCTGGAGCAGAATGCGCGCATCGGGGGGCGTGCCGGCCTCCTCGAGCGCGACGGATTCCGCTTCGACACCGGCCCCTCCTGGTATCTGATGCCGGAGGTCTTCGAGCACTTCTTCGAGCTGATGGGCACGAGCGCGGCCCAGCAGATCGACCTGCAGTGGCTGGACCCCGGATACCGGATCTTCCCCGAACCGGACGGCGACGGGCCCGCGCAGGTCGTCACCGTGCCGCACGGCCACCGGGCGGTGCGCGAGCTGTTCGAACGACTGGAAGCCGGATCGGGGCCGGCTCTGGACGCCTATCTGGCCTCCGCCTGCGCCACCACCCGGATGGCCCGCGAGCACTTCCTCTACAACCCATTCACCCGGTGGTCCACGCTGCTGGCACCCGAGCTGCTGCGCTCGGCACCGGCGCTGGCCGGTGCGCTCACCAGCTCCCTCGACAGATACATCGCCCGCCGCTTCGCCAACCCCGTGCTCCGCCAGCTGCTGGGCTATCCGGCCGTCTTCCTCGGCACCGAGCCACGCAGGGCCCCGGCGATGTACCACCTGATGAGTGCGCTCGACCTCGGCGGCGGCGTCGGGTATCCGCGCGGCGGATTCTTCCGCCTCATGGAGTGCTGCCAGCGGCTCGCCGAGCAGGCCGGTGCGCGGATCCGGCTGGGGGCCAGGGTGGAATCGATCCTCACCACCCGGACGGCCCGGCGCCGGCCGCGGGTGAGCGGCGTGCGCTGGGTGGACGCCTCGGGAGTGGCACACGTCGAGCAGGCCGAGGTCGTCGTCTCCGCGGCGGATCTGCACCACACCGAGACCGCGCTGCTGCCCCGCGGGTTGCGCAGCTACCCGGAGCGCTGGTGGCACCGGCGCACCAGCGGCCCGGGGGCGGTCATCGTGATGCTCGGGGTGCGCGGTGCGCTGCCCGAGCTGGCGCACCACTCGCTGTTCTTCGCCCGGGACTGGCCGGCCAATTTCGACGCCGTCTTCGGACGCCCGCCCCACGTGCCCTCGCCGGCCTCCAGCTATGTCTGCCGGGTGAGCGCCAGCGAGGAGTCGATGTCCCCGCCGGGTCAGGAGAACCTCTTCGTCCTCGTGCCGGTGCCTGCCGAGGAGTCCATCGGCCGGGGAGGCGCCGACGGCGCGGGCGATCCCCGGGTGGAAGCGGCCGCCGACGCCGCCATCGCCATGATCTCCCGGTGGGCGGGCATCCCCGATCTGCGCGAGCGCATCACGCTGCGGCAGACCATCGGGCCCGCCGACTACGTCAGACAGTTCAATTCCTGGCATGCCGGGATGCTCGGCCCGGCGCACACGCTCCGCCAGAGCGCCCTCTTCCGGGGCCGAAATGTCTCGAGGAAGGTCGGGGGGCTCTACTACGCCGGGGGCACCACACTGCCGGGCGTCGGACTGCCCATGTGCCTGATCAGCGCGGAGATCGTGCTCAAGCTGATCCGCGGCGACAACTCGGCCGGCCCGCTCCCGCCCGGGGCGCGTCCGGGCGTGTCGCACGGCGCGGGGACGGAGCAGCGGTGAGTCCTGTCTATCTCCTGGCACTGCTCGCCGCGCTGTCCGCGCTGCTGGTGGTCGACGCCCGCTTCCGGCTGTTCTTCTGGCGCGATCCACGGTCGGCGGCCGTCGTCACCGGCGCGGGGGTGGCCTTCTTCCTGGCCTGGGACGCGGCGGGCATCGCGGCGGGGATCTTCGCCCGCGGCGACAGTCCCGTGGCATCCGGCATCGTGCTGGCCCCCGAGATGCCGCTGGAGGAGCCGGTCTTCCTCGTCTTCCTGGTCGTGTGCACGATGGTCGTCCACAACGGTGCGGCACGCCTGCTCGCGCTGCGCTCGCGCCGGGGCGCCGGTCCCGGCGACGTTCCCACCCCGACCGCCGGGGCCGAGCGGCCGGATCGGGAGCAGCCATGAGCTATCTGGCGCTCTGCCTGCTCGTCCTCGGCGTCGTGGTGGTGGCGGTGGCCGCACTGGCACTGCGCGGGCCCCGTCCACGGCCTGGGGCCCTGATCCTCACGGTCGTGGTGATGCTCGGCCTCACCGTGGTCTTCGACAATCCCATGATCGCCGCCGGACTGGTCAGCTACTCCGCCTCGCAGCTCACCGGGGTGAGGCTGTGGCTCGTCCCGGTGGAGGACCTCGCCTACCCGCTCGCCGGTGCGCTGCTGCTGCCGGCACTGTGGACGGCGCTGACCGGCACCCGGTACCGGGCCGATGACGCGCCCCGGCCGGCGCAGGAGCCCCGATGAGCACGCATTCGGAGCCCGCGCACCGCCTCGCTCGCCCCGGCCGGGCGGCGGCGCTGCGTCAGATCACGCTGGCCTCGCGCCCGATCAGCTGGATCAACACCGCCTTCCCCTTCGCCGCAGCCCATCTGCTCACCACCCGGCGGGTCGACCTCGTCCTGGTCGTCGCGAGCTTCTACTTCCTCATCCCCTACAACCTCGCGCTGTACGGCATCAACGACGTCTTCGACCATGAGTCCGACCTCGCCAATCCCCGCAAGGGCGGCATCGAGGGTGCGCTGCTGGCACCCGCGCTGCACCGGACGACGCTGTGGGCCGCGGTCGTCACGAATCTTCCCTTCCTGGTCTTCCTCGTGGCAGTCGGACGCCCCGCGGTCTGGGTCGCGCTCGCGGTGAGCATCGGTGCGCTGATCGCCTATTCGGCGCCCGGTCTGCGCTTCAAGGAGCGCCCGGTGCTGGACTCGATGACCTCGGCCACGCACTTCGTGAGTCCTGCGGTGGTCGGGCTGGCGCTCGCCGGCGGACGGCCGTCGCCCGGGGTGGTGCTGACCCTGGTGGCCTTCTTCTGCTGGGGGATGGCCGCCCAGGCGTTCGGGGCGGTGCAGGACATCGTGCCGGACCGCACGGCGGGGATCGCCTCGGTGGCCACCGCCCTGGGGGCCGGCAGGACGGTCCGCCTGGCCCTCGGCCTGTGGACCCTGGCAGGGCTCGTGATGCTCCTCACGCCGTGGCCCGGGCCGCTCGGCGCACTTCTCGTGGTGCCCTATCTGGTCAATGCCGCACCGTACCGGCGGGTGGGCGAGTCCTCCTCCGCGAGCACGAATCGGGCCTGGCGCCGCTTCATCGCGCTGAACTACCTGGCGGGCTTCCTGGCCACGATGATCCTCGTCATGGCCTGGTTCGTGGGTTGAGCCGAGCTCTCAGCCCACCGGCCGTGAGCTCGGATGACCCTCGAAGCCCTGCCACCACAGCTCGGCGCCCTCGGGCAGGAGCTCCGGATCGGCCCTCAGGATCAGCTGGCGCAGGCGCTCCTTGACGGCGCCGATGGGGGACAGGACATCCCGGTTCCCGGGTTCCTCCCCGGCGTCGAGCACCTTGTTCTCCAGACGCCAGGCCTCGAGCCGGGCCAGGACGATCTCCCGGTCGATCCGCTCGGCCTCGGGGTCGGCCTCGCGCACGGCCTCGGCGGCACGCATCCAGCCGTAGTCACGGTTGATCGCGAGCAGCCCGGGATCGATCGACATCGACTCGTGCACCGACAGCTCGGGCTCGATCACCACGGCACCGGCGCTGCGCGCATAGGCGATCTCGTCGCGCTCGGACTCGTCGCCGCGGATCGAGCTGATCCGGAAGAGCACCGAGACCAGGTCCTTGGCGCCGACGCCGGGCTCCGGGTCCAACCCCTGCGGCCCGGAGACGATCACATAGGGCCTGGTCACGCCGAGATGGGCGACGGCCGCCTCGATGGGGATGTTCTCCCGGATGCCGCCGTCCACATACCATTCGTCGTTCATCTCGACCGGCTTGAAGACCCCCGGGATCGAGCAGGAGGCCAGCACCCCCATCGAGATGTCATAGCTGCGCCCGCCCAGCGGGTGGTCCTCGCGGTCGACGATCTGGCCGTCCTCGCGCATGTAGTGCAGCTCACCGGAGTCGAGCCCGACGAAGGCACAGCGGAGCACCATCCCGGAGCTGGTCACCGTCTCGGAGTGGAAGAAGTCCCGCGAGAGCAGACGCTCCAGGATCGGCCCCGGCTTGTAGAGCGAGCGCGCGCGTTCGAGCCCGCGCAGCGCTGCGGTGAGGTCGGAACCCACCCTGCCCATGTGCGGCAGTCCGGTGAACAACTGGTAGAGCAGGTGGGGAGGCACCTCCAGCGAGCCGTCGGGCTCCTCGGCCATCGCCAGGGCCAGGGTCGCCACCTGGGGCACGACCTCGTCGGGGTCCTGTGTGTCCGCGGGTGCCGGGTCCGTGGACCCGTCGGCGGTCCCGTCGTCCTCCTGGCGGCCCGGACGCGCCCAGCGCGCCAGCAGCCCGCTGCGCCGGGCACCGGCGGCGGTCTCCCCGGAGGAGGTGAGAGCCGTCTTCTCCTCGCGCACCTCGGCCTGGCGGAAGGCATCGAGCATGCCGGTGTGCGACTTGAGCCGGCTGAACCAGCGGCGTTCGGTGAACATGTCCGAGCTCGACTGCATCCCCATCCACAGCGCCTCGATGCCCTTGAGCGCAACCAGCTGCTCACCGGGATCGCGGGACTGGGAGAGCAACGCCCCGAGTATCGATCCGGCGGAGGTCGCGGTGATCACGGTGGGGGCGATGTGCTCGCGCTCGTAGAGATAGCGCAGTGCACCGATCTGGAAGCTGGCCCTGGCGCCGCCCCCCGCGATGACCAGGCCCTGGACCGCCTCGTCACCCTCGGTGCCTGCCCGGCTGCGGTTCAGGAAGGGCAGGACGCCGAACCATGCAGGACGTGACATGGCTCCAGCGTAACGGGCGCCGACCGGGCACCCGCTGCACGGGGCGGGGACACCGCGTGGTCCTGTCGCGTGGCCGGCGCCTGCGATAATTGCCCGTGTGACAAGTTCCCCCCGCTATGCCGATCCCGTTGATCTGAGCAAGTTCGCCTGGCTGTCCATCGCGGCTGCCCTGGTGACGATCACGCTCAAGTCCTGGGCGGCGTGGGTCACCGGTTCCGTGGGCCTGTTCTCCGACGCCCTGGAGTCGGTCGTCAATCTGGTGGCCGCCATCATCGCGCTCATCGCGCTCAAGGTGAGCATCCGTCCGGCGGACGACAACCACCAGTTCGGTCACTCCAAGGCGGAGTACTTCTCGGCGGCCGTCGAGGGGACGATGATCTTCGTCGCGGCGATCTTCATCATCTACACCGGCGTGGACCGCATCTTCCACCCCCGGATGCCCGAACGGCTCGGCATCGGCCTGGTCGTCTCGATGCTCGCCTCGGTGGTCAACGGGGTGGTGGGCGCGGTGCTCATCTCGCAGGGCAGGCAGCGCCGTTCGGCGACGCTGTCGGCGGACGGCCGCCACCTCATGACCGACGTGGTGACCTCGGTGGCGGTGCTCATCGGGGTCGGGCTGGTCGCGCTCACCGGCCAGCAGGTCCTCGACCCCGTGGTCGCCATCCTGGCGGGGATCAACATCACGTGGACAGGCTTCAGGCTCGTCCGGCACTCGGTCGAGGGCCTGATGGACATCGCCCTGCCGGCGGATGTCGAGGCCCGGCTCCAGACGGTGCTGGATCGCTACCGGGCCGGTGGGGAGGTCGACTTCCACGCGGTGCGCAACCGCGAGTCCGGCAATCGCCGCTTCATGGAGATGCACATGCTCGTCCCCGACGAGTGGAGCGTCCAGCGGGCCCACGACCTCGCCGAGGACGTCATCGATGCCCTCGTGGCCGTCGAACCCGACCTGCGGGTCTCGGTCCACCTGGAGCCCAAGGGCGATCCGAAGTCCTACGAGGACATCGACGACGTGTGAGCCCCGGCCTCCGGTGATCGGGGGAAGGCCCCGGACAGGCGCGATTAGGCTGGGCGCATGGCGATCATCGAGGCGGGGGCGGAACTGACGGTTCCCGGTTGGGACGACTACTTCCTCGGCATCGCGCAGGCCGTCTCGGCACGTGCCAAGTGCACCCGCCGCAAGGTGGGTGCGGTGCTCGTCGGGTCGGACCACCGGATCATCGCGACCGGCTACAACGGTGCCGCTCCGGGGCGCCCCGACTGTCTCCAGGGTGCCTGCCCACGCGGGTTGCTGCGCTACGACGAGGTGCCCGGGCTCGGCGACTACGACCGTCCCGGCACGCCCGGCTTCTGCATCGCGATCCATGCCGAGGTGAACGCCCTGCTGTTCGCCACCCGCGACACCAAGGGCGCAACCGCCTTCATCACCGACCAGCCCTGCCCCGGCTGCCGCAAGGCGCTCGCCGCCGCGGGCATCGTGCGCGCCGTGTGGCCCGAGGGGCAGATGGACCAGGAGCAGATCGTCGACTTCGGATGCTGACGCCGCGCTGCGTCACCACCGGGGCCGGTCAGGCCTGCTGACCGGGCGTGCCCGGATCCTTGGCGGGCGTCGCATCCCCGTCGGAGCCGGGAAGCTGGGTCGCGATCCCGTAGTACTTGTACAGGTCTGCTTCCTCGTCGGCGTCGAGATGGCGATCCGGGTCGATGGTGGGGGCATCCTTGACCGTGGCCTCGGGATAGGGCACGCGGATCCGCCCGCCGCCGATGTCGGCGTGGGCCAGCGGGACGAAGTTCTCCTTGGTGCCGAACAGACCCGTCTTCACCGTCACCCACGTGGGATGGCCGGTCTTGTCGTCGAGATAGACCTGACCCACTCCGCCGATCTTCTTGCCGTCGCGGTCGACGACGTCGGAGTTGTACAGGTCGTCGTAGTTGTCTTCCGCCATGCGAGTCCTTTCCGCCGGGCAGGCCGTCCGCAGACGACAGGCCGGGTTCCACCGTATGCCATCGCGTCACCGCCGGGCATCGCTGACGGGCGGCGTCCCAGCTGTGAACTCGTCGCTCCGGGTGGGCCGATGCGACGGCGCTCAGAGCTTGTGCAGCCACTCCTCGTCGTCGTCGGGGGGACGTTCGCCGGGCTCCTTCGGCGCCAGGACGCCGAAGCGCCCCATGATGATCCAGGCCACCGGCCCCACAGCCGGCAGGCAGATCACCATGACCGCCCACATCCACTTGGGCATTGCGGGCACCTCGGAGCTGTCGGTCTGTGCGAGATCGACGACGGCGTAGATCGTGAGAGCCAGCAGCACGATCACTGGTAGGACGCGTGCCATGGCTCAAGTCTAGGTTCATCAACAGGTGACGGCGGGTCGGCCGGCCGGGCCGTGCCGGGGCTCCCACAGGGGTGGAGGACAGCGGCGCGGGAGTGGCAAGATCACCCCGGGCACAATCGCGTCGAGCGGGAAGGACGTCCATGGCGACAGCGGCGGAATGGCTGGAGGGGGCGCGTCCGCGGACGCTGCCCACCGGGATCTCTCCGGTGCTGGCCGGCAGCTCGATCGCCTGGTGGTACTCCGGTGCCGACCCGGTGGTCGCCGCGCTGTGCCTGGTGATCGCGCTGGGGCTCGTCATCGGGGTGAACTTCGCCAACGACTATTCCGACGGCGTGCGTGGCGCCGACGAGGACCGGGTGGGGCCGCAGCGGCTGGTCGGATCGGGTGCGGCCGAGCCGGCCAGGGTGCGCACCGCCGCCTTCGCCTGCTTCGCGGTCTCCGCGCTCGCCGGACTGGTGGCGGTGCTGCTCACCGGGCACTGGTGGTTGCTCGCGGTGGGCGTGATCTGCGTCCTCGCCGCATGGTTCTACACCGGTGGGCGCCATCCCTACGGATATCTGGGCCTGGGCGAGATCTTCGTCTTCGTCTTCTTCGGTCTGGTCGCGGTGGGCGGCACCGTCTACCTCCAGCTCGGCCGGGTGCCGGCGGCGGGCTGGGTGAGCGCGATCGGGATCGGGCTGCTCGCCTGCGGGGTGCTGGTGACCAACAATCTGCGCGACATCGTCGGCGACACCGCCTCCGGCAAGCGCACGCTGGAGACCCGCCTGGGGGACCGCGCGACGCGATGGCTGTACGTGGGCCTGGTGGTGCTGAGCGCGCTGTGCGTGGTCGTGGTCGCGGCCCTCACCACCTGGTGGGTGCTGCTCGGGCTGGCCGGATTCGTCCTGCTCGTGCCGGCATGCCGTGCGCTGCTGGCCGGTGCCACCGGGATGGACCTGGTGGCCACCCTCAGGGCGACGGGCCAGGGCGAGCTGCTGTGTGCCGTGGGGCTCCTGGTGGGCGTGGGGATCGGCCGTCCGTGGTGAGCCGGCGGCGCCGGGAGTGAACAGGCCGGGAGCGAACAGGACGTGCGGCACTGTGCGCTGTTCGGTGGGCGGCGCCGGCGAAGCGATTACGATGCCGCACAGGACCGCCACGCAGCGGTTCGTCCGCAGGTGATCCGTCAGGAGTGCGTCATGAGCAACCCCCAAGACCCGTACTTCGATCCTTACGCCGGCGACCAGTACGACAGTTCGGCGCCCCGGCAGGCCGACCCCGGGTCGTTCCAGGCGCCGAACTACGGCCAGATACAGCCCCCGAGCTACGGCCAGGCGCAGTCCCCGAACTACGGCCAGGCGCAGTCCCCGGATCAGCTCCCCGCCCAGCCGTGGGGCAGTCAACCGGCCGGGATTCCGAGCTACGCGCAGATCCCGCAGGCCCCCTACCCTCCCTATCCTCCGCAGGATCCCTACGCCGCCGGCCCCACGGGCTACGCGCCGGTGCCGTCCTACCAGGCGGCGCCCGTTGCCTATGCCCAGCCGAAGTCCCTGGTGGCGGCAGCGCTGCTCGCCTTCTTCCTCGGCGGGCTCGGCATCCACAACTTCTACCTCGGGCGCACCGGTCGGGGAGTGGCGCAGCTCGTGCTCACCCTTGTCGGGTGGGCGACCAGCTGGCTCATCATCGGCTGGTTCCTGCTGATTCCGGTCGCGATCTGGGTCTTGGTGGAGTTCGTCCTGATCCTGTGCAGGTCGGGCTCCTACGGCGCGGACTCCCGGGGCGTCCCGCTGGCCTGAGCGGCCGGCCGCACGTGAGCTGAGCCGCCCGGGGGTTCGGCGCTGTCATCGGATCTCGCTGCCGGGATGTGCGTCGTCGTACCGCTCGCGCGCGTCCCGGATGGCCTCCTGGTGGCTGCGCGACCAGGCAGCCATGTCCCCGAGCAGCTCGGACAGACTCACGCCGATGGGGGTCAGCCGGTAGTCGACCTGCGCCGGCACGGTGGGATACACGGTCCGGAGCACGAGCCCGTCGCGTTCGAGTCGGCGCAGGGTCAGCGTGAGCATCCGCTGGGAGATCCCGTCGATGCCTCGCTGGACCTGCCGGAACCTGCGAGGCCCGTCGGTGAGCTCGACGATGACCAGCACCGTCCACTTGTCGCCGATGCGATCGAGGATGTCGCGGATGCGGCAGCGAGGTGTGGTGGGCACACCGGTGTGCGTCGGTGACATGGAAGTGCCTCCTTGTGGTCCGGGCCGAAGGGCTGGATGCTCTCAGGGTAGTTACTGAAGAGAACCAGGCATCGAATGCCGGGAGGACGAGGACGCGATGATTCTTGTGACTGGTGCGAACGGGCGGCTCGCGTCGGGCGTGATCCGGCTGTTGCGGGGGCGCGGGGCAGATGTGGTGGGGGCAAGCCGCACACCGGCCGGGGGGATGCGACGGCTGGACTTCGACGAGCCGGACAGCCTGGACTTCCGGGGCGCGGACACCGTCGTGCTGGTCTCGGCGGGTCGCGGGGAGGACGACGTCGTGGTCGCGCGGCACCGGGCGGCGGTGGACGCCGCGGTGCGCGACGGGGTGAGCCAGCTGGTCTACACGAGCGTGACGACGGCGGGCGAGCATCTCGTGCACGCGGTCTCGCACCGGGCCACGGAGCGACTGGTCCGGGAATCGGGTCTGGACTGGACGATTCTGCGCAACGGCATGTACGCGGAGGCCTTCGCCATGCTGCTCGGCCGGGGTGCGGACGGTGTGCTCGAGTCGCCGTACGCCGATGGTGTGCTCGCCGCGGTCGCGAGGGCAGACCTCGCCGAGGCGGCGGCCGTCGTTGCGCACGATCCGGCGGTCCATGCCGGCCGGGTCTACGACCTTGTCGGTCCGCCCATGAGCACGGCGGACGTGGCCGGGGCCGCGGGGGCCGGCTGGCGCACGATCGGGCTCGGCGAGTTCAGGGCCCGGTTGGAAAGGCAGACGCGTCTGCTGCCCGTGCAGCGGGAGATGGCGCTGTCGATCGCCTCGAACGTGCGCCACGGCTTCCTCGCCGCGCAGGGCCCGCAGCTCGAGCGGCTGATCGGACGTCCACCCACTGATCCGGTGCCCGTCGCTGCGCACGCCCTCGGCAGGGCAGGCGCACAGGGCCGCTGACGCCTGGCGGGCAGGACGGGTCCCGAGTCACGAGCCCGTCGGGGGATGGCACCCCTGGTGCAGCGACCAAAGCCAGGGCCGCAGCTAGTGCAGCGACCACAGCCAGGTCCGCAGCGCCAGGGTGGCCCGGGTGTCGTCCTCGTTGTAGTCGAGCACTCGCTGGCGCAGCTGACTGCGCTCGTCCGGGTCCTCGGTGGTGACGGCGGCGGCGAACCAGTGCTGGGAGTTCAGCCCGCCGGGTTCCTCGTCCCGCCAGTGGAAGCCTGCCCCGTACTGTGCGAGCGCCTTGAGACCCAGCCCGTGGGCACCGAAGAAATTGCGTCTGACCACGGGGAACAGATCGAAGAAGTTCTCGCGCGTGTACTGCCTCGCCACCCGGACGGTGCCGGGGAGCCCGCTCGCCACGGCGATCCTCCTGATGTGCACCACCTCGAAGTCGGAGTAGTGGTAGACCCGCGCCCCGGGATGCGCCTCCAGCTGGGCCGCGAGCCAGGACATCGCCTGCTCGGCCAGCTCGTGCTCCGCCGCCTCGTCGAGCACGGCGAAACGCGAGAAGTGCACATAGTCCGAACCGGCCGGGTCATGCGGATCGTTCACGAGGAATCCCCACAGGTAGACGCGGTCGCGCACCGAGGTCTCGATGTCCAGATCGATCGACCACCCCGGGGTCGGCAGGTCGAGCGCCCCCGTGGTGGTGCGCTGCAGCTGTTCGCCGCGCACCAGCAGGCCGGCCCGCTGGGCCGCCAGCCGCAGTCGCTGCTCGGACCCGCTGCGGTGGCCCACCTCCGGCAGGTAGTCCGGCAGCAGCGCGTCGAGATCGGCTGCCGCCAACTCGTCGATCGTCGAGATGCCCATGGCCGCCAGCACCCCGATCTCCCGGGCATCGAGCCGCGCCTTGTCGATCCGCAGGCTCAGATCGTTCTCGTCGAGGCGGGGATGGCAGGCGGGCCACCACGGGCAGGTCTGGCATTCCTCCACGACGACCGGGCGCACACCCGGTTCGGGATCGTCGGGGCTGCCGTGCCGGGCCAGCGCGATCCGGGCGACGTGCAGCCGGAAGCCGAACTCGTGGTCATAACGGTCCAGGGCGCTGTGCAGGCGCCAGCCGCGCTCCGCGGTGCGCGCGAAGGTGCGGACCGTCCGGGCCTCGAGGTCCACCCAGGCGATGAGCGGCTCGCCACCGCGGATCACCCCGCCCCGTCCGGGCCGGACGAGTTTCCAGGCCACGGTCGCGTCGTCTCCGGACGGCGGATCGGACGCCCCGGCCGGCGACGACGG
>JBAQVA010000222.1:0-7317 GCA_049297835.1 Propionibacterium sp. | reverse complement strand
AGGCCGCGCACGCCGCCGGTGCGCCCCTGGTCGACTTCCGTCACATCGTGGTCGCCCTCTCGGCGCCCGGGCCGGGGCGCCGCGGGCAGTTCCGGGCGGAGCACCCGGCGATGGCCGGGGAGATCGCCGGGGGCTGGCTGGTGGCGTCCGGCCTGGTCGGGGCGCTGGTGGCGCTGCCTCGACTCAGTCGGGGTGGACGCTGACCCCGCGCACGATCATGTCCAGCAGCATGTCGTAGTCGAACCGCGGGGCACCCTCGCCGAGTTCGGACTCGGGCTTGCGGCGGATCTGCACGGCCACCGCGCCGCGGACGCATGCCCAGATGTTCCCGGCCAGGACCGCCGGCGGACCGTCGATGATCTGTCCGGCGACCTGTCCGTACCGGATGATCTCGATCAGCTCCCTGAAGGTCCTGGTCGCTTCCTCGCCACCGGGGGACTCCCACATGAGCTGGTAGATCCGGGGCGATCGCACGGCGGTGTCGCGGAAGGCCACGCCGGCCGCACGGAGCCGGGCCAGGGGATCGTCGTCGGTCACCTCCTCCAGCGCCCGGCGCAGCTGCGTGAAGGCCTCCTCCGCCACCGCATCCAGCAGCCCCTGCTTGTCGCCGAAGTGGTTGTAGACGCTCATCGGCGACACCCCGGCCCGGGCGGCGACCTCGCGCACCGTCAGCTCGGAGCCACCCGCGACAACCTCGGTGGCCTTGAGGAGGATGGCCGGACCCACCTCGCTCGACGGCGTCCTGCCTCTGGCCTGCTTCTCCATCTCTTCCTCTCTGCGGGGGCGCCCCCATGGATCACGGCGTTCCAGCCGAGTTCATGTCCAATTCATCTGGGAACGAGGTGTGTGACGCCGATCCATAGTGTAGAACGATATTACACAACTTATAGAACAACGATCCTTAGTTGAGGAACCTAGTTCCACTCTTGGAGAGGACTGTCGTCGATGACAACGACCTTGGCCGATCAGGACGCGCCCCCGGCGCGTGCGAGAATCCCCGGAACGCGCACGCTCGTGCTGAGCCTGATCGCCCTGTGCCTGTCCGAACTGCTGGTGGTCATGGACAACACGATCGTCAATGTGGCGATCCCGACCTTCGGCCGCGAGCTCAACGCGTCCACCACCCAGCTGCAGTGGATCGTCGACGCGTACACGCTGGCCTTCGCCAGCCTGCTGCTTCCCGCGGGCTATCTCGGGGACCGGATCGGGCGTAAGCGCATCCTGCTGGCCGGCCTGGTCGGCTTCGGTGGGTTCAGTGTGGTCAGCGCACTGGTCACCACGCTCGGCCACATCACCGCGATGCGCACCCTGCTCGGTGTCGCCGCCGCGATGATCTTCCCGGCCACGCTGTCGCTGATCACCACGACCTTCCACGGATCAAGGCTGAAGGGCATGGCGGTCGGCATCTGGGCAGCCACCTCCGGGATCGGCATCGCGCTCGGCCCGATACTCGGTGGGCTGCTGCTCAAGCACTACTCGTGGCCCTCGATCTTCTGGATCAACCTGCCGATCGCCGCGGTGTCGATCGCAGCCATCGCCCTGGTGGTCCCCGAATCGCGCTCCCGGCTCAGTGGCCACTTCGACATCCTCGGTGCCCTGGCGTCGATCTCCGCCGTCGCCTTCCTGGTCTGGGCCATCATCGAGGGCCCGCACAAGGGCTGGACGTCGGCCCCGGTGCTGATCGCCTTCGTCGTCTCGGTCGTGGCCTTCGTCGGCCTGGTCTGGTGGGGCCTGGTCTGCAAGGCGCCGCTGATCGACATGACACTGTTCAGACGCCGTGAGTTCTCCGCAGGCGCCCTGGCCATCAGCATCGCCTTCTTCGGCCTGTTCGGCTTCATCTTCGTCATCACGGTCTTCTTCCAGGCCATCCGCGGGTACTCCGCGCTCGGCGCGGGCGTCGCGACGCTCCCGTTCGCCGTGGTGATGGCCTCCCTGTCTCCTTTCGCCACCATGCTGGCGCGCCGGATCGGCGCCGGATGGGTGGTCGGCGGCGGGCTGGCCGTGATGGCATCCGGCTTCTACATCGTGACCACGGTCGCGGCCGACTGCTCGTACTGGGGCGCCGTGGTGCCGGCCATGTCCCTGATGGCCGCCGGCCTGGCGATGGTCCAGGGCCCGGCCACCGACGCGCTGATGGACACCGCTCCGCTGGCTCGCGCGGGGTCGGCGTCCGCCATCAACGACACCACCCGCGAGGTGGGCGGCACCCTGGGCGTCGCCGTGCTCGGATCGGTCGTGGCCTCCGTGTTCTCCTCGAGGCTCACCGATCTGCTCGCCGGCCTGCACCTGCCGGCCCAGATCCTCGAGCCGGCCAAGAGCTCGGCGATGGCCGCGATGGCGGTCGCCGACCAGGTGCCCGCCCAGTTCGCCGGCCCGCTGCGAGCCGCCACCAGTTCGGCGTTCATGTCCGCCCTGCACCAGGCCTCCTGGGTTGCCGTCGGAGTCGCCGCGTGCGGTGCCGTGGTCGCCTTCGTCACCCTGCCTCGTCGACGGGCCACCTAGCCGGACCCGCCCGCAGCCAAGGAGCGCGTGATCGCGGAGGCACTGGCCGCCCTGGACTGACCCGCCCCGTCCCGGGAGGACGCGGGGGTGACAAGGCCAGGGTCACCCCCGCGTCCGCTGCACCTGACGCACGTCCCGCGTGCGTGTCGCCGGTGTTCTGACATCGGGTGCGGCTAGCCTGTGAGCCGTGAAGGACAGGCGGTGTTCCCGGAACGGCTGCAATGACAGGGCCGTTGCCACACTCACCTTCGCCTATGCCGACTCCACCGCGGTGGTGGGCCCCCTGGCGACGGTCGCGGAACCGGGTTGCTACGACCTGTGCAGCGCCCACGCCCAGTCCATGAGCGCGCCGCGCGGCTGGGAGGTCATCCGCCTCACGGACGCCACCACGGAGCTCCCCGAGCCCGACGAGGACGACCTGCTGGCGCTCGCCGATGCGGTCCGCGAGATCGGCTTCGGGCAGGCTCCCACGCCCGCCGGGCGACCCGACGAACGCAATGTCGTCGAGCTTGCCCATCGTGGCCATCTGCGGGTCATCGCCGACCGCGACCGCGGACGCTGACCGGCCCTCGGTGCAGCGCCGGAGCGGATAACTGAGCGGCCCGGTGCACTAGGCTGGACGCCATGGAAAAATGTCGCCGCGAAGGCTTTCCGGCATTGGTCGCCTTCGACCTGGATGACACTCTTGCCCCCTCGAAATCGCCGCTCTCCCCCGAGATGGGCCAGATCCTTGCCCAGCTGCTCGAGGTGCGTCCGGTCTGCATCATCTCCGGCGGGCGCTTCAGCCAGTTCGAGCAGCAGGTGCTCCAGCGCCTCCCGCGCGCGACGCAGCTTGCCGAACTGCACCTCATGCCGACCTGCGGCACCAGATATGTGCGTCACGAGAACGGCCGGTGGCGCGAGCTCTACGCCCGCGACCTGAGCTCGCAGGAGCGCGAGCGGGCGATCTCGACGCTGACCCGCCACGCCAAGGCACTGGGTCTGTGGGAGCCGGACGAGGTGGTCCGGGGCGGGCGCATCGAGGACCGGGGCAGCCAGATCACCTACTCCGCGCTCGGCCAGCAGGCGGACGTCGCGGCGAAGAAGAGCTGGGATCCCACCGGCCACAAGCGTGAACAGCTCCGCGCGGCGGTCGCCGCCGAGCTTCCCGATCTCGAGGTGCGGGCCGGTGGTTCGACGTCCATCGACATCACCCGTCAGGGCATCGACAAGGCCTACGGCATGCGTCAGCTGGCCGAGCAGACCGGCATCGCGCTGGCGGACATGCTGTTCATCGGCGACCGGCTCGAGCCGGGCGGCAATGACCACCCGGTGCGAGCCCTGGGGGTGGCCTGCCACGCCGTGACAGGCCCCGAGCAGACACTGGAATTCCTGGCGGGCATCATCCCGCAACTGCGCGCCGGCAGCGAGCCCGAGATGGACCTGCTGTCCGTCTGACGAGCGCATCGACTGAGGAGAACTACTGTGGCGACAACATCCGAACTCGATCTCTCGGCCGGTTTCCTGGAGATCGCGGCCTGTCCGAGCTGCCATTCGAAATTGGCCGTCGACTACGACAGGTCCGAACTGGCATGCACCAACAGTGCCTGCGGGCTGGCCTATCCGGTGCAGGACCAGATTCCCGTCCTTCTCGTGGACCAGGCGCGGCACGCGCGTCAGGACTGAGGTCGCGATGACTGGCTTCGACGACTCCGCGCTCGACGACCCGCGCGCGCTGGAGGATGCGGACGAGGTGTTGCGCTTCCTGGCGGGTGCCGGGGCGCGCATCCGGATGGAGGCCGAGACCGTCGGCCAACCCGATTTCGAGGCCGGCCGGCGCCCTCGTGGCGTGGTGATCGTCGGCCAGGAGGCCCGACTGGTGAGGGCGGTCCTTGAACCGTGCTGCCCGGTGCCGTTCATCGCCTGGCCCTTCGGCAGCCTGCCCGCCTGGGTGGGGGCGCTCGACCTGGTGGTCGTGCTCGCCTCCCGGGACGGCTCCGACGAGGCGCTGGTCTCCTCGGCCCGCGAGGCGGCCCGGCGCGGGGCGGCACTGCTGGTGGCCACCGCCGAGGGATCGCCGGTCTGGGAGGCCTCGTCGAGCAACTCGACGCTGCGGGTCTCGACCGTGACCTCGGACCCGCTCGCGGCGGCGATCGCCCTCATGTCCGTCCTGCACGAGGTTGAGCTGGGGCCCGACGTCGTGCCCGTCGACACAGCCGAGGTGGCTGACATGGTCGCCGAGGAGTCCAGCCCCTTCCGCGACCTGTCCACCAATGTGGCCAAGGACCTGGCCCTGGGCCTGGCGGATGCCCTGCCGCTGGTCTGGGGCGGATCGGTGCTCGCCGCCCGTGCCAGCAGACGAGTGGCGGAGGCCCTGCGGCGCGCCACCGGACGGGCTGCCCTGGCCGTCGGCAGCGAGGAACTGCTGCCCGTCATCGAGGCGGCGCCGCCCAGGGATCCGTTCGCGGACCCGAACGAACGCCAGGGCTCGCAGCGTCCGGTGCTGCTGGTGCTCAACGACATGACCGACAGTCCCGAGATGGCGATCCAGCGCAAGCAGCTGATCGCGGCAGCACAGGAGCACGACGTGCGGGTCTGCGCCCTGGACGCCGGCAGCGGCAGCGATGTCGACCGCTATGTCGCCCTGCTCCAGAAGGGCCTGTACGGCGCGGCCTATCTGCGCATCGGACTCAACGGCGCCAACGCGCCCGCCGCCCAGATCTGATGGCGCCCAGAAGCCGCCGTGACCCGGGCCCCTCGGACAGCGGCAGCGAGGGTGGCACCCGCGCCACCATTGCGGCGCTGACTGCCAATCTGGCGATAGCGATCACGAAGTTCATCGCCTGGCTGCTCACCGGTGCGAGTTCGATGCTCTCCGAGGCCATCCACTCCTTCGCGGACACCGGCAACGAGGTGCTCCTGCTGGTCGGGGGACGCCAGGCCAGGCGTGCGCCGAACGAGGTGCACCCCTTCGGCTACGGACGACAGCGCTACATCAACGCCTTCCTGGTCTCGATCATCCTGTTCAGCATCGGCGGCCTGTTCGCGTTGTACGAGACCGGCCGCAAGATCGTCGAGGTGCGCCGCGGCGAGCCCGACGAGCTGCTCAGCTCGAGCTGGTGGTGGGTTCCGCTGGTGGTGCTCGGCCTGAGCCTGGTTGCCGAGTCGCTGAGCTTCCGCACCGCGCTGCGCGAGACCCGTGCCGCGCGCGAGCAGCTGAGCCTTCCCGAATTCGTCCACGAGTCGCGTGCCCCGGAACTACCGGTGGTGCTGCTGGAGGACTCGGCGGCGCTGCTCGGCCTCGTCTTCGCCCTGCTCGGGGTCGGCCTGACCCTGGTCACCGGCAACGGCATGTTCGACGCGCTGGGCGCCGGGATGATCGGCCTGCTGCTCATCGCCGTCGCGGTGCTGCTCGGTGTGGAGATGCAGAGCCTGCTGATCGGGGAGTCCGCCACCCCCCGGATGACCGGCGCCATCGTCGCGGCACTGACCAGCACGCCGGGGATCGAGGCCGTGATCCACATGAAGACCGTCCACGTGGGGCCCGAGCAGGTGCTCGTCGCCGCCAAGATCGCGGTGGCACCCACCCAGAGCGCCGGTTACGTCTCGGCCGTCATCGACGCCGCCGAGCGCAACATCCGCGAGGCCGAGCCCATGTGCGCCTACATCTACCTGGAGCCCGACATCCGCCGGGTCGCCTACCGCCCTGCCCGCAGGATGGTCACCGGGAGCTGAGTGCTTCGTGACTTCCGGCCCCCTGGTGGGTCGGGGGTGGGTGGGTCGGTCCGGTGCTCAGCGGTCGGGGCCCTTGTCCTTGCCCGGGCGCATGGTCTCCCAGATCTCCTTGCAGGTGGGGCAGACCGGGAAGTTCTCCGGATTGCGGGTCGGCACCCACACCTTGCCGCACAGCGCCACCACCGGAGTGCCGTTGATCATGGCCTCCATCAACTTGCCCTTCGGCACGAAGTGGCTGAAGCGCTCCTCGTCGCCCTCCTCGTGGACGGGCTTGGTGCGCTCCTTGACAATCGTCTCTGATCCCGGTGCCAGCTGACTCATGCCTCCCATGGTGTCACGAGCGGCAAGTTCCCTGCCGCGTGGTTGCCGGCCGTGTCGGCGGCGCCCGGCCTGTGATCTGTCCTGGGCCCGTGGTTTGATGGTTCGCCGTGACCAATGACGCAGCCGCCGCCCCGGGTCCGCCGCGTTCGCTGGTCGCCACCATCCTCATCGGGGTGCTCGCCGTCGCCTTCGAGGCCTACGGCACGCTCACCGCCATGCCCACCGCCGCCGGCCAGTTCGGTCGGCTCGACCTCTACGACTGGGCCTTCACGATCTTCGCCACCAGCCAGGTGCTCGGCATCGTGCTGGCCGGACGGGCCTGCGACCGGATCGGCACGATCGTCGCGCTCGCGGCGGGTCTCGTGCTCTTCGCGGCGGGCCTGCTCGGTGCCGGCGCAGCCTGGAGCATGCATGCCCTGCTGACGATGCGCGGCGTGCAGGGGCTCGGCGGGGGAGCGCTGAACGTGGGGCTCATGGTGCTTGTCGGGAGGCAGTTCACCGACGAGCAGCGGCCCGGTCTGATGACCGCCTTCTCGTTCTGCTGGGTGCTGCCCAGCTTCGTCGGCCCGCCGGTCGCGGCCTTCATCACCGAACAGATCGGCTGGCACTGGGTCTTCTGGGGGCTGCTCCCGGTGCTCGCCGCCGGGATGGTGGTCGGCTGGCGGCCGATGATGCGGATCCGGCGTGAGGAGCGCACCCCCGCTGCCCGCGAGGAACGGGCCGAGGCCGAACGCCAGCAGTCCCGCTCGGGCGCCCGTCCGGTGCCGATCTGGGCGGCCG
>JBAQVA010000221.1:0-23354 GCA_049297835.1 Propionibacterium sp. | reverse complement strand
GTGAAGGGGCCTCCCGAGCATTCGAGCTCGGGAGGCCCCTTCACTGTGTTGTTGGCCCCGGCTGCGTTCCACGCACCATCATCGCGGATCGCCTCGGGGCCGCCCTGGCGTCAGCCCTTGAAGAGCGTGAGGATCCGGGAGAGATCCTCCTGATCGGCGAAGTCGATGGTGATGTGACCCTTGTTCCGACCGATCATCACCTTCACCCGGGTGTCCAGGCGTTCCGCCAGATCTGCTGCGATGTGTTCGGCCCGTTCATCGGGCTGCCGCGGCGCCGGGGCGCGCTTGTGGCGCCGATCCTGCCCGTCACCGAGCGTCACGATCTCCTCGGTGGCGCGTACTGACAGTCCCTCAGCAACGATCCGCTGGGCAAGGTGTTCCTGGTCCACGGGATCGGTAAGACCAAGCAGCGCACGGGCATGTCCCGCGGACAGGACACCGGCCGCGACCCGGCGCTGGACGGTGGGGGGCAGCTTGAGCAGACGGATCGTGTTGGAGATGTGGGGTCTGGACTTCTTGATACGTTCCGCGAGCTCGGCGTGGGTGATGCCGAAGTCGGTCATGAGCTGCTCGTAGGCAGCCGCCTCTTCGAGTGGGTTCAACTGCACGCGGTGAAGATTCTCGAGCAGCGCATCGGTGAGCATCGAACTGTCATCGGTGCTGCGCACGATCGCCGGAATCGTGGTCAGTCCCGCCTGCTCGTGGGCCCGCAGGCGTCGCTCACCCATCACCAGTTCGTAGCGCTTCTTGCCGGTACGTCGCACGACGATGGGCTGCAGCAGGCCGACCTCCTTGATCGACTCCGCCAGTTCGGCCAGTTCCTCCTCGCTGAAGACACTGCGGGGTTGCCGGGGATTGGCAACGATCTGGGTGACAGGGAGTTCGGCGTAGTAGGAGCCGTCCGGCATCGTCGCCGAGGATTCCTTCTGGTTCGCGCCGTCACCGGTACCTTTCGCCGGCTGCGGATCCGATTCGGAGTTCTTTGCCTTCTCCGCCGGCAGGTCAGTGCGCTGGAACAGCTCGCCGAGGCCTCGCCCCAGTCCGCCAGGTCGTGCGGTCATGCATCCTCCTCGGAGGCTCGTGTGGCAATTTCCTGGGCGACCGCGCGATACGCGTTCGCGCCCACCGACCGCGGGTCGTAGGTGATCACCGACTCGCCGTAGCTCGGTGCCTCGCTCACTCTCACCGATCTCGGAATCATCGTGTCGATGGTCTGTTCACGGAAGTGCTCACGCACCTCGTCCGCCACCTGGGCCGCGAGCTTCGTCCGCCCGTCGAACATCGTGAGCAACACCGCCCAGAGCGTCAGATCCGGGTTCAAGTTGCCGCTCACCAGGCCGATGGTCCGCATCAGCTGGGAGACGCCTTCCAGCGCGTAGTACTCGCACTGGATCGGCACCAGGAGCTCGTGCGCGGCGACCAGAGCATTGACGGTGAGCAGGCCCAGCGAAGGCGGGCAGTCGTAGAAGACGAAGTCCACCTCGTTGTCGCGGACGTAGTCGTCCACCGCCTGCTTGAGCCGACGCTCCCTCGAGTCAGTTCCCACGAGCTCGAGCTCGGCCGCAGCCAGGTCGATGGTCGCCGGACTCACCACGACGCCCTCGGCGCTGGGTGAGGTGGCAACCACCTGTGCAAGTGGCGTGGCATCCAGAAGGACCTCGTAGGTGCCCGGGACGCCTTCCTGGTGCGGCACACCCAGCGCGGTCGAGGCATTGCCCTGGGGGTCGACATCGATCACCAGGACCTTCAGCCCACCTTGTGCCAGGGCGACGGCAAGGTTGACGACCGTTGTTGTCTTGCCGACGCCGCCCTTCTGGTTGGCGACGACGATGGTCCGGGTGACCGCCGGTTTCGGGAGTGGTCGGATCGGCACCTGCGTTTCACGTGAAACATTGCGTTCCACGCGCCCCGGATCAATCGCGCGGCGCGGCACCGGCTCTGCGTCGGCCGGCATGGGTGGATTCAGCTCCTGGTCCACGGAGATCTCCGCCACGGGAGCCGTGGCCACTGCCGGCGCCACCGCCTCAGGAACCGATTCTCGCTCGCTGTCCTTGGACTTGGAGTTCTTCTTGTGCTTGTTCCGACGTAGCTTCACCTGGGTTCCTTCGAACTGGGCACTGGCCGGCGATCGTCACGCCCCGCCAAACCATGCGATGTTTCACGTGAAACGCTCGGCGCCGAAGGACCCTGGCCACCTGGATACCCCAGGGCTTCCGTCTTCGGCACTGAATGGACGAATGGCCAACCCAATGGTTCACCGGACACAGCACTCCACCTCCACGAATGACGCCACGCCACTCTATCGACAGACGGCGCCAGTCTCACCATGCACGGCCGACCATGATCATCATGGCCGCACTTCTTCTCGATCATCGGGGCGGCACCCCGGTCGAACCACCTCTGGCAGGGTGATCAGGCGCGCCGGCGCACCCTCAACACCGTTGCCGGCTCGACGTCCGCAGTTTCCTGCACGGTGAGCACATCTGCCACCAACCGGTGGTCATCGAGGAAGTCTTCAGCCTGGACGATCTCGTCCTGCGCCGAGACACCCTTCAGGGCGAGCAGCTGGCCGTCATCGGCCATCAAGGGCTCGACCCATCCCAGAAGGGTACTGAGACGAGCGACCGCCCGAGCGGTCACCAGCGAGTAGCAGAACTCGTGATCCTCCGCCCGTTGCCTCATCACCCGGACCCGATCCTGCAGCCCCAACTCCTCGATCGACTCGGAGAGGAAGTTGGCACGCCTCAGCAGCGGTTCGAGCAGGGTGATCCGCAGATCCGGACGAAGGATGGCCACCACCAGCCCCGGTAGGCCGGCCCCACTGCCCACATCGATCATCGAGACATCACGGGGTGCGAGCTTTGCAATGGCCGCGCAGTTGAGGATGTGCCGGCTCCAGATCCGATCCGGTTCACGGGGCCCAAGCAGTCCCCAGTCGACAGCTCGATGAATCAATATGTCGACATATCGATTCATCAATTCGAAGTCATCACCGAAGAGCTCCTGGGCTGCCCTACGGCTCGACGCCTCCGAACCATCGGGAAGCGAGGAGCCGTCCGCCGCAGAAGCCTTCACCGGGCGATCACTCACTGGCTTCGACGACCACCCGACGCTGTGGCTCCTGGCCCTCCGACTCGCTGTGCAGCCCTGCCGCCGCCACAGCGTCGTGCACGACCTTGCGCTCGAAGGGATTCATCGGAGCGAGGCGAACCGGCTCCCCATTGGCGTTCACCGAGTTCACGGCATCCTGGGCAAGCAGCTGCAGCTCCTTGCGGCGCTTATCGCGATGTCCGGCCACGTCGAGCATGAGCCTGCTGCGATGCCCGGTCTGGGTCATCACGGCCAGCCGGCACAGCTCCTGAAGAGCCTCGAGGACCTGTCCGTCACGCCCCACCAGGGTGGTCGACTCGGTGTCGATCGAGACATGGGCACGGTCGCCCTCGGTGTAGCTGTCCAGATCCCCGTCCAGGTCCGCGATGTCCAGCAGCTCCTCGAGATAGTCGGCCGCGACGTCGCCCTCCTTCACGAGGATCTCCTCCTCGCTGTCCTCGCTGTCCTCGGCGGCATCCTCCACCTCGGCTGGCTCCGAGGAGTCCTCGCGGGTCTCGTCCACGTCGTTGTCCACCGGCTTGTCCACCACGTCGTTCTCCACGTCGTTCTCCGCCACGGCTGGCGTGTCCTCGTCACTCATGTCTGTCTCCTTGCCTGATCAGCCGGCAGTCGCCGGGGTGTTCGTCCACCCCGGAAGGCGCTGCCCACATCGTCGGTCTGGGGAGCGGAGCTCGGCGCACCGCCACCCGGGGAATCATCACTTCTTCTTGCGTGCCGCCCGCGTCTGCCGGCTCGGCTGGGTGCGGTGCACGACCTGGCGCTGGGCACCCTGGTCGGTACGGACGGTCTGCCGATTGCTGTGCTGGCGCGCCACCACGGGCTGGTTGTTCCCGTCGGTGTGCACGGGGGTGGCGATGTCGCTCACCGAGCGCTTGCGTGCCCGGTTCGACCGGCGCTCCTCGATGGCGCGCGGGTCCTTGCCCTGTTCCTTCATCCGGTCCTCCCACTCCAGATAGGCGGGAGTTCCGGGGGTCGGGTAGTTGCGGATGATGAAGTACTGCTGGCCCATCGTCCACAGATTCGTGGTGAGCCAGTAGACCAGCACGCCGATCGGGATGGCCAGCCCGGTGAACAGGTACATCGCCGGGAACAGGTAGAGCATCATCTTCTGCTGCTGGGCCATCGGGCCGGTGAGCGCGCTGGGCGGCATGTTCCGCTTGAGCATGTGCAGCTGCTGGAAGAACATCAGGGCCGTCATGAGGATGATGAGCACTGTGGCCAGCACCTGCGTGGCGCCGAAGCCGTTGCTGAACGGCAGGAAGGTGCCCGAGAGCTGGGCGCCGAAGATCTTCGCGTGGCTCAGCGAGTTGACCAGCGCGGGGTCACGCTGCAGCCAGTAGCCGTGCACGTTGTGGCCGGTCGACGCGCTGCTCAGCACCCGGAAGAGGGCCCAGAAGATGGGCAGCTGGATGAGCAGTGGAGCACAGGACGAGGCGGGGTTGACGCCTTCCTCCTTGTACAGCTTCATCGTCTCCTGGCCCAGCCGCTCGCGGTCGGAGCCGAACTTCTTCTGCAGCGCCTCGATCTTGGGCTGGAGGGCCTGCATGGCACGCGACGAGTTGAGCTGCTTGGCGTACAGCGGCATCATCACGAGCCGGATGAAACACGTCAAGAGGATGATGGACAGCGTCCACGTCCACCCGGAGTCCGCGTTCATGAACGTGGACAGGGCATCGTGGAAGAACACGATCAGCCCGCTGACCGCCCAGTAGAGCGGCTGCATGATGGCCGAACCGATCTTGCCCAAGCTGTCGCCTATGTTCATGAGCGTCAACATGTCGGGATACAAACTGATTCACCTCACATAGATGCGCGCACCGCGCCGACGAACTCGGCAGGTGGGCGCTCGGGGGTCTCGGCATCGCTGTCAGGAGCCTGGCAGGCCCTCAGCCGGGATTCCAGGTCAGAACCGGGAACGGGATCCACTCCGCCCAGCGACCACGGATGACACCGGGCAATTCGACGCACGGTCAGCCAGCTGCCGCGCAGCGCACCATGGCGTCGCAGGGCCTCCAGACCGTACTCCGAACAGCTCGGGTAGAACTTGCACACGTCGCCGTACAGCGGTGAGACGAGCAGGCGCCACGCCTTGACGAATGCGATGAGCAGATACTTCATCGGTCTGCCCGCGCGCTCAGTCTGTCGAGGCTGCTCTGCCAGGCGGACGCGAAGTCCCTGCCCAGTCGCTCCGGCTGCTGCGCCGCCGCCGGCAGGGCCCGCACCACCACGCGCAGGAACGGTGACAGCTCGCCGACGGACGAGAGCCGTGCGGCGACCATGTGCCGAAGCCGCCGCTTGACCCGGTTGCGGGTCACGGCGTTGCCCACGCTCTTGGACACGACAAAGCCGACCCGCGCCGATGGGCTCGCTCCGCCCGCGGGGGCGGGAGCGTCATCGACGAGGTCGGCATGGACGACGAGGCTGGGGCGGCCGACTCTCATACCTCGGCGCACAGTGCTGCGAAACTCCTGGGAGCTGCGCATCCGCGCCTCGGCGGGCAGCACGGCTCAGGCAGACAGCTCTGCGCGGCCCTTGTGGCGCCGCGCCGACAGAATCCCGCGCCCGGCGCGGGTGCTCATCCGAGCGCGGAAACCGTGCGTGCGGGCACGACGACGGTTGCTGGGCTGGTAGGTGCGCTTGCTCACGGGAGGTGCTCCTTGTTCGTGGAATCAGGATGATTCGCATCACTTCCGCTGCATTCCACGGCCTGGCAGTGCCCGACCCCGAGGTGAATCAACGTGAAGAGACCGCTGACGCCAGCGGCCAGGCAAGTTTACGCCATCGTCCGACTACCGACAAAACCGGCCGACCGGGATGCCCGTGGACGACCACGGCGGGAACAGCGCGAGGGCTTCCGAACGATGAGCGCCGAAGCCGCCGGAGCGGCCTGCCCCAGCCATGGTCACCGGAGAAGCCATGGCATCTCGAAGTCAGCGGTGAGGCTGTGGAAAACCTTGTGGATCAGTGTATAACTGGGGAAACCGGACGTCGGGTGCGGCCGGGGGCGAGAGCCGACGGGAGCGTTAGACTGCCGTGCAACAATCCGACGACCGAGGGTGGAATGGCGTGACACGCGACTCGAGCACCACACGTGACGAGTCTGACGTGGCCGAAGCCTGGAAACACGTCCTCAGCGCCTGCGGGACCCGTGGCGGGGCCTTCCTGAGGGGTTCGCGTCCGCTCACCATGCACGAGTCCACGGTGATGATCGCCGTCCCCAACGAGTTCACCCGGGAGCGCATCGAGAGCAAGCTCCGCACCGAGATCGAAGAGGTGCTCAGCGACCACTTCAGCCGGTCCATGCGGCTGGCCATCACGATCGAGCCGGATCTCGAGCTGGACCTGCGCCCCCCGGACCACCCCGAGCAGGACGAGCCCGATCCCGAGCCCGTCGAGTTCGTGCCCCGCGAGGGTGCTCCCAATCTGCTCCACGGATCGCAGACCGCGGCCGGGCAGAAGTCGTCCGACTCGCCGACCGGCCTGCCGGAGAACGACGAGGGCCGCCTCAACCCGCGCTACACCTTCGACAACTTCGTCATCGGCTCCTCGAACCGCTTCGCCCATGCGGCCGCGGTGGCCGTGGCCGAGGCGCCGGGCAAGGCCTACAACCCGCTGATGATCTACGGCGAGTCGGGGCTGGGCAAGACCCACCTGCTCCACGCGCTCGGTCACTATGTGCGCGACTACTACCGCAATGTGCACGTGAAGTACGTGAGCACCGAGGAGATGACCAACGAGTTCATCAATGCGGTGAGCGAGAACCGCACGAATGACTTCCGGCGCAAGTACCGCGACGACGTGGACGTGCTGCTCATCGACGACATCCAGTTCCTGGAGGGCAAGACGCAGACGCAGGAGGAGTTCTTCTACACCTTCAACGCGCTGCACAATGCCCAGAAGCAGATCGTGCTCACCTCCGACCGCCCCCCCAAGGCACTGGAGCAGCTGGAATCGCGGCTGCGCAGCCGTTTCGAGTGGGGCCTGATCACCGACATCCAGCCTCCGGACCTCGAGACCAGGATCGCGATCCTGCGCCGCAAGGCGGCCTCCGAGCACCTGTCCGTCCCCCCGGACGTGCTGGAGTACATCGCCTCGAAGATCCAGACCAACATCCGTGAGCTCGAGGGCGCGCTCATCCGGGTCACGGCCTTCGCCTCGCTGAACCGCGAGGACGTCTCGATGAGCCTCGCCGACCAGGTGCTGCGCGATCTCATCCCCGAGGGGGCGGACGGCGAGGTGAGCGCCTCGGTGATCATCAACGAGACCTCCGACTACTTCGGCATCAGCGTCGACGCCCTCATCGGCACGAGCCGCACCCAGACCCTGGTCATCGCCCGGCAGATCGCGATGTACCTGTGCCGCGAGCTCACCGACCTCTCGCTGCCCAAGATCGGTCAGGAGTTCGGCGGCAAGGACCACACCACGGTCATGCATGCCGACCGGAAGATCCGCCAGCTGCTGCGTGAGCGGCGCAGTGTCTTCAACCAGGTGACGGAGCTCACCAACCGCATCAAGCAGAACTCCGTGCGGCGCTGATCCCTCCCGGCGCCCGCCCGGATGGGCGCGCGCCGGGCTCCGGCATCCGTCAGCGGGCCTCGCCCCGGGGTGGCCTCCCCGGTCCTGCGGAACGGCCTGCCCGCCCCTCGCAAGCGCGATGACGGGCGATCGCCAGCCGGTAGTCGTCCACCAGGGCCTCGGTGGCGCTGTGCCAGTCGTGACGCCCGGCCTCGCGGCGCGCTGTCTGCGCCATCCGGGCGCGCAGCTCGCGGTCGTCCACCAGCTGGCCCAGCCGCTCGGCGAATCCGCGCCAGTCATGGGGAGCGACCAGGAAGCCGTCCACCCCGTCGGTGATGACGTCCGGGATGCCCCCGGACCGCGCACCGATCACCGGAACCCCGCTGGCCATCGACTCCAGGGCCACCAGGCCGAGCGTCTCGGTCGTGGACGGGAACCAGAAGGCGTCGGCGCTGGCATAGGCCGCCGCCAGCTCCCTGCCCGCCAGGTAGCCGGTGAAGACAGTCGGGGTGCCCGCGAAGTCGCGTTCGAGCTGGCGGCGTTCCGGGCCGGATCCGACCATGGCCAGCCGGACGCCGCGGGGCGCCAGCTCGCGAATCGGCCGGATGAGATCGCGAAGGTCCTTCTCCCTGCTCAGCCGCCCGACACAGATCACCAGCGGGTCCTCCGGGTGCCCGCCGCTCAGCCTCGCCCTCATCGCGGGATCGGCATGACGTGGGTCGTAGGCACGGGTGTCCACGGCCTTCGGCCACAGAGCAACCCGGTGCACGCCGTGGGCCCTGGCCCGGGCCACCATCGTCGTGGAGGTGCACAGGTTGACCTCGGCCCGGTTGTGCAGGAAACGCGTCCAGGACTCCATGGGACGCCTCGCCCAGGGCACCCGGAGCTTGTCCATGTAGTCCGCCAGCACTGTGTGGTAGCTCGCCAACAGGGGAAGATGCCGGTGGTGGGCCGCCTCCACGCCGAAGGCGGCCAGCGCGACGGGATTCACGGCGTGCACGACATCGGGACGGAAGCGGATCATCTGCTCGGCGATCATCGGCGTGGGCAGGCCGACCTTGAGCTCCGGGTAGATCGGCCACAGCGAGAAGGACCGGACGCGCTGCACGGTGTGTCCCGCGTAGCGGTCCGGCGGCTCACCGGGGGCGAAGACGAGCACCTGGTGACCCATCCGGTCGAGTTCATCGAGGGTGCGCAGCACCCGGGTGACGATCCCGTCCACCTTGGGCAGGAAGACCTCCGTGAACAGCGCTATCCGCATCGCCGACGACGCCACTCACTGCCCGTCGGGCTCGCGATAGGCGAGCGGGACGCCCGGGCGCAGCCCCTTCGTCCACAGCGAGCGTGCCGGGATCCTCGAGAAGTCCACCCGGTCGCGGTACTTCGTGGCCGTCTGGCTGATCTCCTCGAGCAGACCCTTGTCCAGGGTGATCGGGTCGAGTCCCAGGCCGAGGAAGGCGTCGTTGACGACCCGCAGCTCGTTCTCGGCGGCCTCCTTGCGGGGGTCGGGCACGTTCTCGACGACTGCCCCGGTGAGCCGCGAGACGAGCGCCGCCAGGTCCCGCACCCGGTGGGTCTCGGTCATCTGGTTGAAAATCTTCACCCGTTCACCACGCTCGGGCGGGTTCTCGACGGCCAGGTTGACGCACCGGACCATGTCCTGGATGTGGATGAAGGCCCGCGTCTGGCCGCCGGCCCCGTGCACGGTGAGCGGGTAGCCGACTGCCGCCTGCACCAGGAAACGGTTCAGCACGGTGCCGTAGTCACCGTCGTAGTCGAAGCGGTTGACCAGACGTTCGTCCGCCGAACTCTCCGCGGTCGAGGTGCCCCACACGATGCCCTGGTGCAGGTCGGTGATGCGCAGGCGGTCGTTCTCGGCGTAGTAGGCGAAAAGATCCTGGTCCAGCACCTTGGTCATGTGGTAGATCGAGCCGGGATGGGTGGGATAGAGGATCTCCTCGCGCACCTCACCGCGGTCGCCGTCCACCCGCACGCCGAGATAGCCCTCGGGGATCGCCATTCCTGCGGTGCCGTATCCGTAGACGCCCATCGTGCCCAGGTGGACCAGGTGGATGTCCAGACCCGACTCGACGATCGCGCACAGGACATTGTGGGTGGCGTTGACGTTGTTGTTCACGGTGTACCGCTTGTGCGCCGGCGACTTCATGGAATAGGGCGCCGAACGCTGCTCGGCGTAGTGCACGATCACCTGGGGACGCTCCTCGCGCAGCAGCGCGAGGAGACGCTCGTACTGGGAGGCGATGTCGATGACCGCGAGGCGGATCCGGCGACCGCTGACCTCGTGCCAGGCCTCACGGCGCTGCGCGCTGGAGCGGATCGGAGTCAGCGACTGGGCGCCCAGCTCCTCGTCGATACGACGTCTGGAGAAGTTGTCGACGATGACCACCTCGTGACCCAGCGAGGACAGGTGCAGACTCGCAGGCCAACCACAGAAACCATCGCCACCCAGGACGAGAATCTTCACAGGTTCTTCCTCTCGCATGCCGAGGCAAGCCTAGCGAGCAGCTGGGCCCCCGCGGCGCCCCGAACCTGTCGACAGGCCTGTGGACGATAGGCACGAATCGGTGGAGAGACGGTGGGAAGCCGCCCACAGGCATCGGGAATCTCCACAGTCACCGCCCCCACAACGTCTCGTCATCAACAGTTCATCAACACGTCATTCGGATCCTGACAAGCAGGTTCAGCAGTTTTCCACGGTTTCCACCGAAGTGATGACGATGATGAGAGTTACGTACATCAGAAGCTGGTCAAGGTCAGGATCCGCCCGTCGGTGGACAGTCTCCCCCACGAGCCCATGATCGCCCCGGAGCTCAGGAGTGCCTCTCGCACGGCCGGTTAGGGTTGGCCTGTCACCGATCCGAGAGGACGCCATGTCATCCACCGCCACACCTGCTCCCGGGCTCGAGGTCGCAGCCCGGACCGAGCAGCTCACCAAGATCTACGGCAGGAGCGATGCCCAGGTCGTGGCTCTCGATCATGTGGACGTCGACTTCTACAAGGGCCACTTCACCGCTGTGATGGGCCCCTCGGGATCGGGGAAGTCCACGCTCATGCACTGCGTGGCCGGCCTCGACTCCCCGACATCCGGTGAGGTGTTCATCGGGGGCCAGCCGATCGCCGCCCTCAACGACGCGAAGCTCACCGAGCTGCGGCGCGACCGGATCGGCTTCGTTTTCCAGGCCTTCAACCTCATCCCCACGCTCACTGCGCGCGAGAACATCGAGCTGCCGATGGCGATCGCCGGCCGCAAGCCGGACCAGCAGTGGTTCGACCAGGTCATCGAGACGGTGGGTCTGCAGAGCAGGCTCAGCCACAAGCCCTCGGAACTGTCCGGCGGACAGCAGCAGCGGGTGGCCTGCGCCCGAGCCCTGATGAGCCGGCCGGACATCATCTTCGCCGACGAACCGACCGGGAATCTCGACTCGAAGTCGTCGGCCGAGATCCTGCACTTCCTCACCAGCAGCGTCGCCGAGCTGGGGCAGACCATCGTGATGGTGACCCACGACCCCACCGCCGCCTCCTATGCGAGCCGGGCACTGTTTCTCGCCGACGGGCACATCGTCGGTGACCTGGCCGACCCGACCCGCGAGAGCGTGCTGGAGAAGGTCGGTCAGCTCGACCCCCAGGCCGGCCAGGAGCCGGAAGCGGCCGGCGAGAGCCAGCCCTCCGTCCCGGCCGCGGCCCGACGAGCCGAGGTCTGAGATGTGGAAAGCTGCCTGGAAGTCCCTGCTGGGGCACAAGCTGCGGTTGGCCCTCTCTGCCCTGTCGGTGGTGCTGGGGATCGCCTTCCTGTCCGGATCCCTGACCTTCACCGGCATGCTGAAGCAGACCTTCGACTCGATCACCCAGGGCACCATCGCCGACGTCAATGTCGGGGTGAAGGGCAGTTTCGACGTCACGAGCACGCTCACGCCCGACTACTCGAAGACCCATCTGAGCGCTGCCGACATCGACAAGATCAAGTCGGTCGACGGTGTCGAGTCCGTCTCCGGGACGATGTCGACCTACAACACGATCTATCTGCTCAGCACGGACGGCAGGGTGGTGGCCAGCACCGGTGCTCCCAGCATCGCCGCGAACTTCATGGCCGAGCCTGCGATGAATCACCAGTCGGGCATCGTCGTCAAGCAGGGGCGTGCCCCGACCGGCGACAACGAGGTGGCCGTGGACCCCGGCTCGCTGTCGCGCAGCGGTCACAAGATCGGTGACCGGGTCGAGGTGCTCACCGACAAGGGGAATGTCTCGATGACCCTGGTGGGAGCCGCCACCTGGGGCTCGGGGGGCACTGCCGGGGCGAGCTATCTGTTCTTCGACGATGCGACCGCCACGAAGGTCATCATGGACGGCGTCGCGGGCTTCCACGGCGCCGCGGTGACGGTGAAGTCCGGGCAGGACGACGCCACCGTCGCGCAGCGTGTCGCCGCGGTGATCCCGCAGGGATTCGAGGCCCAGCCCGGCACGACCGTGGCTGCCCAGATCAAGACCTACATCGACCAGTCGGTGAGCTTCATCAACATCTTCCTCGGCGTGTTCGCCGGGATCTCGCTGGTGGTGGCCGGCTTCCTCATCATCAACACCTTCTCGATCCTGGTCGCCCAGCGCGGACGTGAACTCGCCCTGTACCGGGCGCTGGGTGCCTCACGCTCCCAGGTGGCACGCAGCGTCCTCTTCGAGGCCTTCGTCACCGGCCTGGTGGGCGGCGTCCTCGGTCTGGTGCTCGGCGCGCTGCTCGCCTTCGGGATCGCACGGCTCATCACCGCGATGGGCCTGGACATCGGCTCGAGCGTGCCCATGCCCAGTGCCGCGACGATCATCGTCTCGTTGGTCGCGGGCGTCGTGATGACCACGCTCGCGGCCTGGGTTCCTGCCCAGCGGGCCGGCAGGGTTCCCCCGGTGGCGGCGATGAGCGGCGAGTTCGTCACCGGCCAGGGTGGCCTGGGGCGGCGCACCGTGGTGGGCGGCGGCATCGCCGTGATCGGCCTGGCCGCGCTGCTCACGGGTGTCACGCTGAACTTCGGCAACCGGGTGTGGGTACTCGGTGGCGGCGCCTTCCTCATGCTCATCGGGGTGGCACTTGTCAGCCCGATCGCCGGGCGTCCCCTCATCTGGGCGCTCGGCCGGATCTACCGCCGGCTCTTCGGCGAGCCGGGCAAGCTGGCCGAGCTCAATGCCGTGCGTCAGCCCCGGCGTACCGCGGCCACCGCCTCCGCTCTGATGATCGGGCTCGCCCTGGTCACGATGATGGCGATCCTCGGCTCCTCGGCGAGCAGCTCGGTGTACCACCTCATCAGGGACAATCTGCGCGGGGACTTCATTGTCACGACGGTCAACGAGCAGCCGCTGCCGAACGGCCTGTACGACCGGGTGGGCAAGACCCAGGGTGTGGAATCGGTGAACCGGGAACGCCGGGTACTCACCCAGGTGGACCAGAAGACCGCCTATCTCATCGGATATCCGGCGGGTGACTTCGACACGCTGGCTCACCAGACGATGGTCCAGGGCTCGATGAATGACACCTTGGGCGACGTCATCGTCTCCCAGGAATGGGCGAAGGACAACGGGCACCAGGTCGGCGACCGGCTCACCGGAATCAATCCGACGACCGGGCAGCCCATCCAGCTCAGCATCACCGGAATCTTCACCACTCCGCGGGGGGTGAATCTCGGCAACATCAACACCAATCTGGTGACACTGGCCGCAATGGGAAATGAGGACAAGGACAGTCAGCTCAACGTGAACCTCGCCCCCGGGGCATCCAGCGCGGATGTGCAGAGCGCCCTCAAGGCGGAGACGGCCGGAAATCCGCTGGTCGTCGTGCAGAGCCAGAGTGACTATGCCCAGCAGCAGAGTTCGCAGATCGACCGGCTCATCACGATGATCTATGCGCTGCTCGGTCTGGCCATCGTCATCGCGGTGCTCGGCATCGTCAACACGCTGGCGCTGTCCGTCATCGAGAGGACGCGTGAGATCGGCCTGCTGCGTGCTGTCGGGCTGAAGAGGCGGCAACTACGGATGATGATCACCCTGGAATCGGTCGTCATCGCGCTCCTGGGTGCCGTTCTCGGCGTGATCCTGGGATTGGTCTTCGGACTCGCACTGCAACGGATTCTCGCCGACCAGGGTCTGGACCGGCTCGCCATTCCGTGGGGACAGCTGGCCGCTTTCCTGGTGCTCTCGGTGGTGGTCGGAATTCTGGCGGCGATCGTGCCGGCCCGCAGGGCCGCCAAACAGAACATGCTCGAGGCAATCGCCAGCGAGTGAATTGGCTTCCGGGCAGTTGTCGTCACTCACGTGCATCTCTGTGGCGGAACACGAGAGGTGGGTGCGTCGGTTCCGGCTTGTGCACAACTCCTGTGGACAAGTGGATAATGTAGCGTCATTCACACAGGAAGAACCCATGATTCACCGTGTCGTCGCTCGCCGGACGTATGCACGCAATGTCCCGGCCTGTGGTCCCGCGAATCCACTGTCATGATTGTCCGTGACCTGAGGAAGGACGAAGGCCTGTGAAGGACGGGAACGGGAACCCATCGCCCGGGGTGGCCGGGACGAGGCACTCGCGGCTGGCCGGCCCGCCGATCTTCGCCCGGCCGACCGCCGAAGAACTCCCGCCCGCCGAACGGCCGTGGAAGAAGTGGGTGGGCCTGCTGGCGCTGATCCTGGCGATCGTCCTGGTGGCACTGGGCGTGCTCGGTCTGCTCATCCACAGTGGCGGGGTACCGCTCGTGGTCGTGGGATTCGTGCTCGCCGCGCTGGGCGTCTTCCTGCTCACCGCGGACACCCGGGCCATGAGGGCCTGGCGGGCCGAGCACGAGCCGCCCACCCGCTGAACGGCCGGCGCAGCCGGGTGCCGCGAACAGGAGCGGACACCCGGCCGGTGCACGCCGTGACGTCGTGGGGCGGACTCAGGCGGCCCCGAGATAGGTGCGCCGGATCCGGTCGTCGTCGAGCAGCGCGGAACCGGAGTCGTCGTACATGATGCGTCCCACCTCGAGGACATAGCCGTGGTCGGCCAGCGCGAGTGCGGCCTGTGCGTTCTGCTCGACGAGCAGGATCGTCACGCCGTCACGCCGGAGCTGGTCGATGGTGCGCATGATCGTGCTCGTCATGAGCGGGGAGAGCCCCATCGAGGGCTCGTCGAGCATGAGCAGACGAGGCCTGCTCATCATGGCCCGTCCGATGGCGAGCATCTGCTGCTCGCCGCCGGAGAACAGGCCGGCGCGCTGACGGCGACGCTCCCCCAGGATGGGGAAGAGATCGAAGATCTTGTCCAGGTCGGAGTCCACACCGGCATCCCGGCGGGAGTAGGCGCCCAGCCGCAGATTGTCCTCGACGGTCATCTCGGGGAAGATGCGCCGGCCCTCGGGTGACTGGGCGACCCCCTTGGCCACGATCCTGTGGGGCTTGACGCCACCGATCGACTCGCCCTCGAAGAGGATCGATCCGGACTCCGGGCGGAGCAGCCCGGAGATGGTGCGCAGTGTCGTGGACTTGCCGGCCCCGTTCGTCCCGAGCAGGCAGACGATCTGGCCCTCGTCGATCGAGAAGCTGATGCCCTTGACGGCCCTGACCCGGCCGTAGGCCACGACCAGGTCCTTGACCTCAAGCATTGCCGTCATGCTCGTCCTCCTGTGAATTCGGGTCGAAGGGTGCGCCGATGTATGCCTCGACGACCCGCTCGTCGGCCTGCACCTCGGCGCCGGGACCAGTGACGAGCACTTCGCCGCGGACCAGGCAGGTCACCCGGTCGCACAGGCTGAAGATGAAGCGCATGTCGTGCTCGATGACGAGCACGGCCAAGCCGAGGTCGCGGATCCGGAAGATGAGTTCCTCGGCCTCCTTCGTCTCCTGCGGGTTCATCCCGGCGGTCGGCTCGTCGAGCAGCAGGAGCTTCGGCTCGGTCGCCAGTGCCCTGGCGATCTCGAGACGCCGCTGGTGCCCGTAGGGAAGGGAGCGGGCGAGGTCATCGGCGTACGGTGCAAGGCCGACGAAGTCGAGCAGATCGAGGGCCTTGGTGCGGCTCTCGGCCTCTTCGCGACGATGTCGGGGAGTCCTGAACACGGCATCGAGGGCATTGGCGTGGGTTCGGCAGAACATGCCCACCAGGACATTCTCCAGGGTCGTCATGTTCTGGAAGAGCCGGATGTTCTGGAAGGTGCGGGCCACCCCCGCCCTCGCGACCTTGCTCGGCCGCGGGGGCAGCACCTGTCCGGCGAAGAGGACTTCACCGGAGGTGGGGCGGTACATCCCGGTCAGACAGTTGAACAGGGTCGTCTTCCCGGCGCCGTTGGGTCCGATGAGACCGACGATCTCCCCGGCGTGCACCTCCAGGTCGACCTGGTTCACCGCGACCAGGCCACCGAAGCGCATCGTGACCTTGCGTGCATCGAGCAGGATCGTGTCCTTCTCGATGTCCAACAGGCTCCGGGTCTGGGCCGTGGTGCTCATCATGCCTCCCCGGGCACAGTGCCCATCCGGTGGACCGGATGGTGCGGATCGGACTGCACGAAGTTCCCGGGCAGGGCCCGCTCCAGTTCATCGACGATCTCCTCGTCATCGTCGTGGAATTCGAGCTGGCGGCGCCGGTTGGGCACCAATCCCTCGGGGCGGAAACGCATCATGAACACCAGGGTCAGGGCGAAGATGAGAAGCCGGTAGTCGGAGAAGAAGCGCAGCTTCTCGGGAAGCAGCTTGAGGATCACCGCGCCGGCCAAGACGCCGCCGACGGTGCCCATGCCGCCCAGCACGATGCCTGCCACCAGGAAGGAGGACTCCATGAAGACGTACTGGTCGGGCGTGACGGAGACGTCCACGTGCGCCTTCACCGAACCGGCGATGCCGGCGAGGAAGGCACCGCCGGCAAATGCGAGCAGCTTCAGGGCGAAGGTGTTGATACCCATGGCCTCGGCGGCGCGCTCGTCCTCGCGGATGGCAACCCAACCGCGTCCGATCCGGGAGCGATTGAGGTTGGTGAAGATGAGGATGATGACGCCGACGAGCACCAGCATGAGCCAGTAGTAGTTGGCGAAGCGGCCGATGTCGATGCCCAGCAGGGTGTGCGGCTGCCCGAAGTCGAAGCCGAACAGCCTGAGATCGGGAACACCCGAGATGCCGTTCGAGCCGTGCGTGAGGTTCGGGCCGTCGTTGCCGTCCAGGTTGTTCATCGTGATCCTGAAAATCTCGCCGAAGGCCAGGGTGACGATGGCCAGATAGTCGCCCGAGACCCGCAGTGTGGGGGTGCCGATGACCAGGCCGAGCAGGGCGGAGACGCAGCCGGAGATCAGCACCACCACGATGAAGGGCGGATGCCAGTTCAGCGTGGCGAAGGCGGAGTCGGACAGCATCGCTGCGGTGAAGGCGCCGGCGCCGAGGAAGGCGATGTAGCCGAGGTCGAGCAGGCCGACCAGGCCGACCACGATGTTGAGGCCCATGGCGGTGGCGGCGAAGATGAGCACCTGCGTCGCGATGGACATGTTGGCGTCCGAGCCGCCCTGGGTGAAGGGGAAGACGTAGGCGACCACGAAGCAGGTGAGCACCAGCACCGGGCGGTTGGCTGCGGTGATGACGGAGACCCAGGTCATGATGCCGAGCCTGGACAGCACCATTCCCAGGCCGATCGCGAAGACACCGAATGCGACGAAGCCAGCCGCGTCGCTGAGGCCCAGACCGAAGGCGGCGGCGAACATCGCCACGGCCAGCAGGGCCACGATCGTGGTGATCTGCACCCAGCGCGGGGAGTGGATCCGGAAGAGCGTGGGGGCCTGGTCCACGGGACGCATCCGGGTGCCCAGCCAGGCGACGAGGGCGCCGGCCAGCGCCATCCACGCGCCGGGGTCGGCGTTGACGAGGCCGCCGAGCTCGACGGCGATGCCGAAGACGATGAGCACCACGTAGACGAGTCCGGTGGTGGCGGCTGCCCGGGCACCGGATCCCCAGGCCATCCGGGTCAGGACGCCCTTCGTGCTCGATCCGGATGCCACCAGTTCCAGTACCAGGCAGACGAGGACCAGAACCGCCGGAATCGCGAAGACGATCTGCAGCGGGGAGGGGTTGAGGGCAAGTGTCATGTTGTCGAGGGCCTGTGGTTGCCAGGCCCAGCTCAGGAAGATGGAGAAGATCGAGAGAACGGCGCCGAAGGCGGCCATCGCCAGGCCGAGGCGCGGGTGATGCCGCAGCCGGTCGAGGATTGCGTCCCTGCTCTGTGCCAGTACGTTCGTCATGCGCGATCCACCACCGTCGAGCCGAGGAGTCCCTGGGGACGGAAGACGAGCACGAGGATGAGGATCGCGAAGGCCCACACGTCCTTCCATGCGGAACCACCGAACTGACCGGGGATGTAGGTGGTGGCCATGGTCTCCACCACGCCGAGCACCAGTCCGCCGACGACGGCCCCGTTGATGTTGCCGATCCCGCCCAGCACGGCGGCGGTGAAGGCTTTGAGCCCCGCGGTGAAGCCCATCCGGAAGTCGATGTTGGCATAGCGCAGGCCGTGCGCCATGCCTGCGACCGCTGCCAGGGCGGCGCCGAGTGCGAAGGCGATCATGATCACCCGGTCCACGTTGATGCCCATCAGACTTGCGGTGGCCGGGTCCTGGCTGGTGGCGATCATGGCTCGACCCGATCGGGTTCGATTGACGAAGTACCACAGGAAGACGGTGCAGACCGCCAGTGCGGCGAGCGTGAAGATCGCCGACATCTGCACGTTGACACCGACGATGTCCACCGAGACTCCCGAGATCCCCTGGATGCTGGGGAAGCGGATGGCCGCGTGGGCGTCGGGGAATCCCGGGATGCGGCCGTAGAAGAGCCGGCAGATCTCCTGCAGGCTGATCGACACGCCGATCGCGGAGATGAGTGGCGCCAGTCGCGGCGCGTCGCGGAGTGGCCGGTAGGCCAGCCGCTCCATGAGCAGCGCGATCGCCACCGAGACGACGACCCCGCCGATCAGCATGAGCGGCAGCATGACGAACAGGCCGTACAAGGTGCTGACGGAGGTCGGCGAGCCCATCAGGATGTAGACGGTGAGCGCGCCGAAGGCACCTGCCATGAAGATCTCGCCATGGGCGAAGTTGATGAGCTTCACGATGCCGTAGACCACCGTGTAACCGACAGCGATGAGGCCGTAGAGGGCCCCCAGGGACAGGCCGTTGATGAACTGCTGGAAGAACATGGTCACGATTCACTCCAAGGACGGGTGCTTGCAGAAGGTGCACTGTCGGCCGCCCGCTGCGCCGGGGAGGGTATTCCCCGTGCAGCAGGTGGCATCCGACTCGGGGTGTGTCAGGCCGAAGAGGAAGCGGAGGGTGATGCGGACGCGGACGACGAGCCGGTCTGGAAGTCCTCGGTCTTCTCGGAGGTCCAGGCGTTGTTGTCCACCTTGTAGACGGTCAGGATGCGGGTCTTGGCGTCGCCGAACTGGTCGAAGCCGACCTTCCCGGTGGTGCCGTCGAAGGAGACGGCTGCGACCGCCTTGATCTCGGCGGCGCGCGCCGAGACTACCGAAGAGGCACCAGCCAGTGCGCTCACCGCGGCAGTGATGATGGCCTTCGCCGCGTCGAAGGAGTAGGGGCCGTAGGCGCCGTAGTCCTCCGAGTAGCCGGCCTTCTTGTACGCGTCCACGAAGGCAGCCGCGCCGGGAAGTTGTGCGGCGGGGGCACCCACCGAGGTGGCCAGGTCGCCGTTGGCGGTCGATCCGGCCAGTGAGAGGTACTTCGGGTCGTAGATGCCGTCCCCGCCGAAGAGCGGGACGTTGAGTCCGGCCGCCTTCATCTGCTGCGACAGCGGGCCCGCCTGGGGGTATTCGCCGCCGTAGTAGACGAATTTCGGGTTGGTGGCCTTCACCTTGGAGATGACGGCGCTGAAGTCCTTGTCATCCGGGTTGATGGTCTCGGCAGTGGTGACCGTTCCACCGTCGGCCTTGTATCCCTCGGTGAAGTGCTCGACGAGGCCCTGCCCGTAGGTCTTCTTGTCGTGGATGGTGGCGACCGTGGTGAGCCCGGCGCCGAAGGCGTACTTCGCGGCGAAGGGGCCCTGCACGTCGTCGGTGGTACACGTGCGGAAGTAGGACGCCCACTGCCTGGCCGGCGAGGAGAGGTCCGGGCCCCTGGTGAGCGAGGGATTGGTGTTCGCCGGGGAGATGAGCACGATGTTCGCCGAGTTGTAGATCGGCGCCACGGACTGTCCGACCGAGGAGTTGAGCGGGCCCACGACGCCGATGACCGTCGTGTCCGCGGCCAGCTTCGTGGCCGCATTCTTCCCGGCATCCGCGCTCGCCTGGTCGTCCTCGGCGTCCAGGACGAAGGTCCACCCGGGAAGCACGTTCTGCTCGTTGGCCTGCTTGACCGCCAGGTCCACCGAATTGCGCATCCCCAGGCCCATCGCCGAGAGATCGCCGGACAGCGGAACGGCCACCCCGATCTTGACCACCTTTCCCGCGGCGCTGCTGCCACCGGATGAGGAACTGCGGCTTCCGCAGGCGGACAACAGTGCCGCAGCGGATGCTCCTGCCAGCCCACCGAGAAATGCTCGACGTGTGGCCATTTTTGCCTCCCAGAGTCGAAAGAGCCGACGGCTCAAGTTGGGAAGAAGGTACTGACCACTGTTCCCGGAAGTGGGTTCTCCCACGGGGAAAACAGGACTGTTACATATCAACATGAACCCGTAACCCCCTACTGCAGGGATCTGTCGGCGACACCGGATTCGACACCGGAGGAGATCGCGTTTCCCGCCCGACGCGGTGGACCGAACCCCGTCCCATGACTGTGGCACGGGGAATACGTCCAGTCGGTACCCGCGGGGCGCGATCATGATGGCTTGGGAAGGTTCCACGACGGTGCGGACCGTCAGGCTCGAACGGTGCGGCGATGATCGAGTTCGGCCGCAGGCGGGCTGTCGATAGGATGGGAGAGCCGGGCGGACCGGCGGTGATGGGTCGTTGATCCGGACGATGAACGGTGAGCGAGGAACGCAGTGAAGATCACAGTCGATCGCGATGTGTTGGCCGAAGCGGTGGCGTGGGTCGCTCGCAGTCTGCCGAGCCGTCCGAGCGTGCCGATCCTCAAGGGTCTGCTGGTGCGCGCCCAGGACGACAAGGTCATCATGTCGAGCTTCGACTACGAGACCAGCGCGAAGATCACCGTCGTCGCCCAGGTGGACGAGGAGGGCGAGGCGCTGGTCTCCGGCAAGCTGCTGTCCGACATCGCGAAGAGCCTGCCGGCGCGTCCGGTGCGGATCACCACGGCCTCCAACCACGCCGAGCTGGTCTGCGGATCGGCACGGTTCACCCTGCAGACCCTCCCCGTGGACGACTACCCGAACCTGCCGCAGATGCCGTCGGCAACTGGCACCGTGCCGAGCGAGGAGTTCGCCAAGGCCGTCACCCAGGTGGTCGTCGCTGCCGGTCGCGACGAGCTGTTGCCTGTCTTCACTGGTGTGCGGATGGAGATCAACGACGACCGGCTCTCCCTGCTGGCGACCGATCGTTACCGGATGGCACTGCGCGAGCTCAGCTGGAATCCCACCTCGAGCCAGGCTGATGCGGCTGCGCTGGTGCCCGCCCGGGTCTTGGCGGAGACGGCCCGCTCGATGAGTAGCGGCGAGGTCGTCACGCTGGCCCTGTCACCCGCGGCGGATGCCGAAGGGCTGATCGGTTTCCTCGGGGACGGCGCGGGCGGCAGCCGCGAGCTGACCACACGCCTCCTCGACGGCGAGTTCCCCAAGGTGAGGCACCTGATGGACATCGGGCCGAGCCTCACGGTGCGGGTCAACACCGCCGAGATCCTCGACTCGGTCAAGCGCGTCTCGCTCGTCGCGGAGCGCAACACCTCGCTGCGGATGATCGTCGAGGACGACCGGGTGGCGCTCGACGCGGCCACCGGCGACCAGGCGCAGGCCTCCGAGGCGCTCGAGGCGGCCGTCGAGCGGATCGACCCGGCGTCCCAGATCGAGGCCGTCGGCTTCAACCCGCACTATCTGTCCGATGCCCTCTCGGCGCTGGACACCCCATTCGTGCAGCTGGCCTTCACCGCTCCGGGGAAGCCCTGTCTGGTGCAGGGCCTGGACGAACTCGACGGCGAACCCCGCGGGGACTACAAGCACGTGATCATGCTCATGCGCCTGCCGAGCTGAGCGTCGACCCCGCACCGTGTACGTCGATCGGCTGGAACTGCACGACTTCCGCAGCTACCGCGCGGTCAGTCTGGACATCGGGCCGGGCGTCACCCTGTTCGCGGGCCCGAACGGGCACGGCAAGACCAATCTCGTCGAGGCGGTGGAATACCTCTCGACGCTGGCCAGCCATCGGGTCGCCTCCGACGCCCCGCTGCTGAGGGCCGGGACGGACCAGGCGGTCATCCGCGCCGGGGTGGTCGCCGGGCTGGCCGACGACCGGCGTCTGCTGCTGGAGATGGAGATCAACCGGGGGCGCGGGAACCACGCCCGGATCAACCGCTCGCCGCTGCGTCGGGTCCGCGACATCGTCGGCGCCCTGCGCACCGTCGTCTTCAGCCCTGACGACCTGTCGATCGTCAAGGGCGATCCGGGTGACCGCCGGGAGTTCATCGACTCGCTCGTGATCACCCGGTGGCCGCGGATGGCCGGCGTCAAGGCCGACTACGAGCGGGTCCTGCGCCAGCGCAATGCCCTGCTCAAGTCGATGGCCGGAAGGGGAGCCGGGCGCGGGGGCAGGGTCTCCGAGTCGGCCGCGGCCACCCTCGACGTGTGGAACGAGCAGCTGGCACGCTTGGGCGCGGAGTTGCTCGCGGCCCGGCTGGCGACCCTGGCCGAGCTCCTCACGCCCACCCGGAACAGCTATGCGGCGATCGCCCCGGTCAAGGGAGCGACGGACGCGCGGTACAAGACCTCGCTGCCCGGGCTGGCCGAGCTGCTCTCCACCGCGGACGGCCAGGCGGACGTCGTGCCGGCCCCCGGGGACCTGGAGGACTGGCTGGCGCAGGCGATGGTGGCGCGGCGCGGCGAGGAGCTGGCGCGCGGCGTGAGCCTGGTCGGGCCGCACCGTGACGACATCACGCTCAGCATCGCCGGGCTGCCGGCAAAGGGCTATGCGAGCCACGGTGAGAGCTGGTCGCTGGCGCTCGCGCTGCGGTTGGGGAGCCTGCAACTGCTCCGTTCCGAGGGCATCGAGCCGGTCCTGGTGCTCGACGACGTCTTCGCTGAGCTGGATGCCACGCGCCGCGGTCGCCTCGCCGAGGCGGTCACGCAGGCCGAGCAGGCGTTGATCACGGCTGCCGTGGAGTCCGACGTTCCCGAGCAGTTGTCCCGTCAGCACTTCTCGGTGACCATGGAGGAGGAGCCGGACGGCTCGCGGGTCTCCCTGGTGGGACCGCCGGAATCCACAGGGCTTGTGGACAGGGATGTGGATGATGTCTCGCACTGAGCGATCCGAGGACGCCGAGCCGCCGCGCGGGGTGAGCAGGGGTACCGGCGCGGGGCAGTCGGCGCAGCACCCGGCCGGGCAGGGCACCGATGGCGAACCGCGGTCGACGGGAACAGCGGCCGGCAGCGAGGAGCAGCACACCGACTTCCCGTCCACCGGCGAGTTCGCCGACGGTCACGACCCCGAGGGATTCGAACTGGCGAGCCAGGTGGCGATGGGTCTGTCCGGGCTGCTGCCGCCCAGCAGGGTGGGCCCGACCAGGCGGCGCAGGCGCCGCGTCCACGACGAAGTGCGCTCCGGGCCGGGGGCGGAC
>JBAQVA010000220.1:0-7900 GCA_049297835.1 Propionibacterium sp. | reverse complement strand
TGCCTCGGCCTGTCGCCGAGGCATCGGCGTGGTGTGCGGGCGGTCAGGCCTCGACGTGCAGGCCAAGGGCGCCCTGTCGGTTCATTCTGGCAAGATCACGCCTTGTCACTGGCTGGTAACCGATCACTCAGCCGACCACGAGGGCCACCACACCACACAGACCACCGGTCGGCAGGGCAGTGCCCCGCCGACCGGTGGTCTGTGTGGGTAAGGGAGTGCGTGGGTAAGCGAGTTCAGGCCTGGGCACCTGCTGGGTGTCGGGGCGGTCGAGGCGTGGCGTGAGGTGAAGGGTGGAGCCGGCGCAGAAGCGGGGCAATGGCGTCGACGACCGACCGCGACGGGGAGGCCAGCATGGCGGCAAGGTATCGGCGCCCTGGCTGGATCTTCAGCTGCGGACCAGGCGGGCGATGGCCTGGGAGGCCTCCTGCAGCTTCGCGTCGGAGACAGGGCCGCCACCGGTGGCCGCTTCGGCCACACAGTGCCTGAGGTGGTCCTCGAGCACGATCAGGGCGACCGACTGGAGGGCACCTGATGCCGCCGAGATCTGGGTGAGGACGTCGATGCAGTAGGCGTCCTGTTCGATCATCCGCCCGATCGCGTGGATCTGGCCCTCGATGCGGTGCAGGCGGGTGATGAGCGCGCTGCGCTCATCGTGGATGGGGGGCACGCTCATCACCTCCTGCGGTGGGTGGCGGGCTAGTGCTGGTGGCCGGCGTGGGCCTGGCCGTGGCCGTAGCGGTGCGGGTCGGAGTCGAAGGTCTGCGCGCACCCGGGGGAGCAGAAGTAGAAGGTGGTGCCCTCGTGTTCGCGGGTGGCGGCCGCGGTGGCGGGGTCGATGCTCATGCCGCAGACGGGGTCGACGACCTTGGCGGTGGTGGACTTCTTCTTGCCGAACATGGATGGTTCCTTTCGTTGGGTGTGGTGGAGCGGTTCGGTGGTTCCGCCGATCTCGACCACCGGTTGGACGCTGGGGCGGTCGGCCGGCGGGATGGGCCGGGGGGAGAAGCGGCGCAGCCGGTTCGCGTTGGCGACGACCGACAGTGAGGAGAGCGCCATCGCGCCGGCGGCGATGATCGGGCTCAGCGTGATCCCGAACGCGGGGTAGAGGGCGCCGGCGGCGATCGGGATGCCCAGGGTGTTGTAGAGGAAGGCGAACATCAGGTTCTGCTTGATGTTGCGCATGGTGGCGCGGGACAGGTCGACCGCGGTGACGATCCCTGACAGTGCCCCGGAGATCAGGGTGATGTCGGAGGACTCGATCGCCACGTCGGTGCCGGTGCCGATCGCTGAGCCGACGTCGGCCTGGGCCAGGGCGGGGGCGTCGTTGATGCCGTCCCCGACCATGCCGACGACCTTGCCCTCGGCCTGGAGTCGGCTGACCTCGGCGGCCTTGTGTTCGGGCATGACCTCGGCGACCACCCGTCGGATACCGACCTGGGCGGCGATCGCCGCGGCCGTGGCACGGTTGTCACCGGTCATCATGATGACCTCGATGCCCCGGCGCTCCAGCGCGGCGACCGCGGCGGCGGAGCCCTCCTTGAGGGTGTCGGCCACTGCGATCACACCCGCTGCCCGGCCATCGAAGGCCACGAGGATCGGCGTCTTGCCCTGGCCGGCCAGCCAGTCGTGCGAAGCCAGGAGCGGCTCCACGTTCACCGCAAAGGAGTCGAGGAGGCGCCGGTTGCCGACCAGGACGACCTGCCCCTCCACCCTCGCCCGCACGCCCTGGCCGGTGATCGAGTCGAAGTCGTTGACCGGGGGCAGCGCCAGGCCGCGGTCGGCCGCCCCTGCCACGATGGCGGCGGCGAGGGGGTGTTCGGAGGCCTTCTCGACCGCCGCCACGGTCGCGAGCAGGCGGTCTTCGTCGATGTCCTTGGCCGGGAACACGTCGGTGAGCGCCGGGACACCCTTGGTGATGGTGCCGGTCTTGTCCAGGATGATCGCATCCAGCTTGTGCGCGGTCTCCAGGGCTTCGGCCGACCGGATCAGGATGCCGTGGGTGGCGCCCTTGCCGGTGCCGACGGTGATCGACATCGGGGTGGCCAGGCCCAGGGCGCACGGGCAGGCGATGATCAGCACCGACACGAACGCGACCAGAGCGAAGATGAACACCGGTGGCGGCCCGAACAGCATCCAGGCGACGAAGGTCCACACCGCGATCGCGATGACCACGGGCACGAAGTAGCCCGACACCTTGTCGGCGAGCCGCTGGATCGGGGCCTTGGAGCCCTGGGCCTCCCGAACCATCTTGATGATCTGGGCGAGCATCGTGTCCGCGCCGACCTTGGTGGCCCGGTAGCTGAGCGCGCCGGTCGTGTTGATCGTGGCGCCGATCACGATGTCTCCGGCGCTCTTGGTGACCGGGATGGGTTCACCGGTCACCATGGACTCATCCACCGCCGAGGATCCGGCGACGACCTCCCCGTCGACCGGCAGCTTCTCCCCGGGTCGTACCAGTACGACGTCGCCGACACGGACCTCGTCGATGCCGATGTCGAGTTCGCGGCCCTCTCGCTGGACCCTGGCGGTGCGGGGCTGCAGGCCGATCAGCGTGCGGATGGCTTCCCCGGTACTGGCCTTCGCCTTCGTCTCGAGCAGTCGTCCCAGCAGGATCAGGGTCAGGATGACCCCGACAGCCTCGAAATAGACCTGTCGCAGGCCTTCGGGGAGCAGGCCGGGCAGGAAGGTCACGACCAGGCTGTAACCGAACGCCGCCATCGTGCCCAGCGTGATCAGGGAGTTCATGTCAGCGGTCCGGTGGGACAGGGCGCGCCACCCGGTTCGGTGGATCGGCCAACCGGTGTAGAACATTACCGGGGCGATCAACGCCAGCTGCAGCCAGGGATTCATCAGGATCTGGGGCATCCAGGTGGCGCGGAACAGCTCACCACCCATGACCGCGAACAACACCGGGGCCGTCAGCACCGTGCCGAGGATCAGGCGACGATTCAGGTCACCGATCTCGGCGGCCCGCTCAGCAGCCTCGGCATCGGGGTCCGGCGAGGCATCGGGGTCCGGCGACGCGCCGTGCCCCTCGGCTGTCTCCACGCCCCCGGCGAGGCCGTCCGTGCGCAGCGGCGGGGCCGCGGTAGCGGGCTCCTCGGGCGGGTTCCCGCTCACGCGGATGGTGCCGGAGACCATGTTCATGCCACAGGCGAACCGGTACTCCCCGGCCTGGGTCGGGATGAAGTCGACCGCGGTGGTGCGGAAGGCGGGAAGGGTCGCGTTGACCTTGAAGTCGGGCATCACCACACGGGAGGTGCACTCCCCGCTCTCCTGGCGGTCGAACAGGATCCGTACCGGCATGCCGGGCCGGACCCCCTCGATCAGGTCGGGTGAGTAGCCTCCGTTCACGCTCACCCGGACGACCTGGACGCCGTCCTCCACCTCGACCTGGCCGGCCTTCTTGGGACCGAAGAAGAACCATCCCAGCAGCCCGGTCAGGACCGCGCCCCCACCGATGATCAGCCAGTCCATGGCACGCACCTCTCACTCGACACCACATACCCCTACGGGGTATGTTCTGGGTCCACGATAGGCCGGGTACATGTGCGGAACTCTTGGCCTGGGGTCAAGGTTCGATGAAGGGTTCGCGAGCCGCTCTGGCGTGACCCCACAGGTGGGGACTCCGCGGGAGGATCGGCCTTGTCCAGCCACCCAGAGTGTGCGTCGATGGTCAGGTCGGCCAAGGTCGCCCGGACGCGGCGAGGCGCCGGGTCGTGTGCCCGGGCGGTGGAGGCTAATGACCAGCCGGGTGGCTCACAGCACCGTTCCGAAGCCGGCGGCCCACACGCGCAGCAGCGCCATCAGCTGCTCCCACAGGCCGGAGACGAGCAGGATGCCGACCAGCACCATGCTGTACCCGCCGATCCGCAGCACCGCTGGCTGGTGGCGTCGCACGAACGCCACGACCCGCTGCATCCGCGCGAACGCGAGGGCGGCGAGGATGAACGGGATGCCCAGTCCGAGGACGTAGACGAAGGCCAGGAAGCCCCCGCGCACCGCGCTGCCCTCGTTCATCGCCAAGGTGAGCACCATCGACAGTGTCGGGCCGATGCAGGGGGTCCAGCCGACTCCGAAGACGAAGCCGAGCAGAGGTGCGGCCGCCAGCCCTGCCTTGGGCAGGCGAGTGAACCGCACGTCGCGGTTCCCCAGGGGGATCACTCCGGCGAACATCAGGCCCAGCACGATCGTCAGGACCCCGATCACCCGGGAGATGAGCACCTGGTGGGTGAGCAGGGCCCGTCCCATGGTGCCCGCGGCGACCCCTGCCCCCACGAAGACGACCCCGAAACCGAGGACGAACAACACGGCGCCGGCCAGCATGCGCGCACGGTGACGCCGGGCATCCTGTAGGACGTCGGAGGCCCCCAGCCCGGTCGTGTAGGACAGGTAGCCGGGCAGCAGCGGCACGCAGCACGGGGAGAAGAACGAGACCAGACCGGCGAGGGCGGCGACCGGGATCGCGAGCAGCATCGAGCCGCCCACCGCCTGGGTCGCCCAGCTGGCGATGTCTAGGGGGATCATGATCGTCGCCCCGCTCACTTGCCCGCGGCGACGTCGTCGATCACGCCGACCAGTGTCGCCTCGGTGGTCTTGCCGATGATCCGCGCCGCGACCTTGCCCTCGCGGTCGACCACCAGGGTGGAGGGGATGCCGGAGGGTGGCAGCTGGTCGGAGAACTCCAGCAGCAACTTGCCGGCCGGGTCGTAGATGCTCGGGTAGGGGATGGCGAAGGAACGCACGAACGCCTCGGCCTGCAGCGGGTCGAGGTCGCGGGTGTTGAGCCCGATGAACTCGGCGCGGTCCGAGGTCGCCGCGGCGGCGCGGACGAGGTCGGGTGCCTCGGCTCGGCACGGCGCGCACCAGGACCCCCACACGTTCAGGACGAGGACCTTGCCGTCGGAGGCCTTGGTGGCCATCGTGGTGTCGAGGGCGCCGAGTACCGGACCGGTCACGACCGGGGCGGTGGGGCGCTTGCCCACCGGCAGGATGGTGACGCCACCGTCACCACTGACGAACCCGGCCTGGGCGGAATTGGTGGGGGTGGAGGTGGAGCCGCAGGCGGCCAGCGTGAGGGCGAGCCCGCCGGACAGCGCGACGGCTGCCAGTGCGCGGGCCGCCCGGCCCGGACGGGGGTCTGGGTGTGGACGGGAATCGGGCATCGGCGATGACCACCTTCTTCTTCGGGGACCCGGGGCAGGTCGCGGCACGGGGTGTCCAGCCCGCCGGACAACGCCGGCGGTTCCCCCCGGGGGGTCATGTTTCAGGAGGGGAGTGCCCCCCCGGTGAAGAAACGGTCAAGATTCCGGCAAGATCCCCCGCGGACTTCCACCGCCCCCGCACGATCCCGGCGTGTCGGCGGGGGCAGGTGTCAGTCGGCGAGGGCGTCGAGGGCGGCCTGCAGCATCGCGCCGATCCGTTCGGCGATCGGCGCCATGGCGGCGTTGCCGGTGAGCTGGTGCATGGTCTGCGGATCGATGGCCTCCACGATCGTGGTGGCGTCGTCGGCGGAGCGTACGACCACGTTGCAGGGCAGCAGCAGTCCGATGGACTTCTCGGCTTGGAGCGCCGCGTAGGCGCTGGGCGGGTTGCAGGCGCCGAGGATGACCTGCGGGGCGATCTCCACGTCGAGCTTCTTGTGCAAGGTGGCGGCCAGGTCGATCTCGGTCAGGACGCCGAACCCCTGGGCGGCCAGCGCCTCTCGGGTCGCGGCGAGGGTTGCGTCGAACGGCTTGTTGACGGTGGTGGTGAGGGCGTAGCCCATGTCTTCCTCCTGCATTGTCGGGGCCGAGTGGCGACGTGTGCCCCACAGTAACCCGGTGGCCGCGGCGGGGCCGGGGAGTGGAGTGTGGACGACCACCAGGCTGCCCGACTCGGCGCCGCCGGCGACGGCCTCGCCGACCTGAGCGCTGCCGAACGTCTGCGCCCCAGGGGGTCGAGGCGTAGCGTGGAGGAATGAAACCCGTCGAGGGCATGACGCCCATGGCAGGGACGCGGCATCGCGGCCAGATCGGGACGCACGAAGCGGCGGGGCAGTCACATCCGCTGGAGGAGTCTGCGGGTCCCCGGTCGAGGCGCCGCGGGCGTAGGCGCGTTCCCCTGGTTGTTGTCGGGCTCTTGGCGGTGGTGGCTCTGTCGGGTTGCAGCTCCGGTGGCCCTTCCTCCGGTGGAGGAACGACGGGCGGCAGCGGGACCGCAACCAGTGTCCCTTCCTCCGGTGGAGGAACGATGGGCGGCAGCGGGGGCGCAACCGGTGGCCCTTCCTCCGGTGGAGGAATGATGGGCGGCAGCGGGGGCGCACCCGGGATGGGGACCACCCCGGGCTCCTCGCAGGCCCGGCTGTCGTGTACGGCGCCGGCGTCCCTGCCCGGCGCGACCGTGGCGGTCTCCCTTACCGACATGGGCACGATGGCCTCACCGATGATGGGCGGCAACGCCCCGATGGGTGAGCGCAACAGTCTTCGCGCCTCCCCGACCAGCGTCCCCGCCGGCCAGATCAGCTTTGTGGCGTCCAACGTCGGGGGGCGCACCCACGAGCTGGTGATCCTGCCCCTGCCCGCCGGTGCCTCCGCCGGAAAGCGCGTACCCGCCGCGGACGGCAAGGTCGACGAAGCCGGCAGTCTCGGCGAGGCGTCCGCGCCGTGTGCCGCCGGCACCGGGGAGGGCATCACCTCCGGCAGCGTGGGCTGGGTCACCGTCACGCTGCTGGCCGGCCGCTACGAGCTGGTCTGCAACCTGCAGAACCACTACGCCAACGGCATGTACCAGGAACTCGACGTCACCTGATACTCGGCCCCTGAGGCCATTCCGGTGCAGACCGCGGCACCCACCACGGGTGCCCGTAGCGGCGATAAGCCGGCCAGGTAGATGTCGGGGAGCTCTGCGCCTCCGGCAACGTGATGAGGGCTGTGGCCACTGTTGTCGGGCGGTCATCGCGGCTAGGGCCTGTCCTGTAAGTGGTTGGTAGGGGTCGGCTTGGACTCCTGAGGAGGGTTGTGTTACCTGTGTGGGGTGGTGGGTCGTGGTGAGTTGACGGACAAGGCGTGGGAGCGGATCGAGCCGTTGCTGCCGCCCAATCGTGGGGGTAGGCGCTGGCGCGATCACCGCCAGGTGATCAACGCGATCTTGTGGAAGTTGCGCACCGGGGCGCCCTGGCGGGACCTGCCCGAACGCTACGGGCCGTGGAAGACCGCCCATGAGCGGTTGCGGCGCTGGACCATGGACGGGACCTGGCAGAAGATCCTGGACGAGGCGGTCGTCAAGGACGACGCGGTCGGGGAGGTCGAGTGGATCCTCTCGGTCGATTCCACCGTGGTCCGGGCCCACCAGCATGCCGCGGGGGCCCGGAAAAAGGGGGCTGCACAGATGCGGTCGAGGCCATCGCTGTGGACGGAGAATGCCTCGGACGCTCCCGGGGCGGACTGAGCAGCAAGATCCACCTGGCCGTCGACGGACGCGGCCTGCCGATGAGCGTGCTCCTGACTCCCGGACAGGACGGCGACAACCCCCAACTGCTGCCGCTGTTGGACCAGATCAGCGTCCGCCGGGTCGGTCCGGGGCGGCCCCGCAGCCGCCCGGAGGCGGTGCTGGCCGACAAGGCCTACTCCCATCCCTCGACCCGCCAGGCCCTACGGGCCCGCCGGGTGCGGTTCACCAGCCCCGAACGCTCCGACCAGATCGCCCGCCGCCAGGCCAGGGGGTCGGCCGGCGGCCGACCGCCCGCGTTCGACGCCAACGAGTACCGCCAGCGCAACGTGGTCGAGCGCTGCTTCGCCCGGCTCAAGCAGTTCCGCGACCTATCCACCCGCTACGCCAAACGCGCCGCCTACTGGGCCGCCGAAATCACCATCGCCGCTATCATCCTCTGGCTCCGATGAACTTACAGGACACGCCCTAG
>JBAQVA010000219.1:0-1627 GCA_049297835.1 Propionibacterium sp. | reverse complement strand
ATCTTGTGGGCGGGCATGCCCTTGTCGGCGATCCAGGTGTAGATGGTGTCCTTGGTGACGCCGAGGTGGGCGGCGATGTCGTCTGCTGACAGCCACGGCTCGGTCACGTTGGTCCTCCCTCGACGGTGCGGGCCCCACCGGCTGGGACACCGTGCTGATTCTACCGAAACGGGCCCCGTTTGTGCGGAGGTGTGCCACCGAAGCTGGGTGCACTTCGAGCGTGGATCGGCGAAAATGAGGTATGGAGAGGATCTTCCCGGGCAGCGCAGGAGCTGTCAGGCAGCGAGCACCGGGGCCGATCCATGTCGAGACGGAGTCCTCCACCAGGGTGGTGGAGCCGGTCGCGTATATGTGCCTGCGGTTCATGCTGGTGCGTGAGGGCCGCCTGTTCGTGCACTCCCGCCACGGGACCGCGCACGCCCGGCCGGGGATGCTGGTGATCGTGTGCGCCGGAACCCTGTGTGGCGCGATCCCCGAGCCCAGCGCAACAGTGACGACCGCGTTCGTGAACCTGGACTACCTGCTGGACCAGCTCACGTGGCGGCTGAATGGGCTGCTGCGCGATCGTCACGAGGCCGAGCTGATCGCCGCCAAGGCGTTCCGCCACAACATGTGGGCCAGGACGCCGCCCGCGCAGGTGACGGCTGACATGCTGAATCTGCTCGACCGCACCGAGGCCATCCAGAACGCTGGGGGCGGGTTCTACGACATCGAGGCGGTGTTCGCCGGGTTCCTTGCCGACCTGGTCCCGCTGATGCCATACCGGGAACTGCCCGGCGAGCCGGTCGTGTCTTTGGCCGGGGACGGTGTGGGCGGGAGGTTCCCGCCGCTGCGGCCCGAGATCGTCGCCGTCGGGGATGCCATCCAAGCGGACCTGTCGCGCAGGTGGTCGCGGGCGGACATGGCGCAGGTCGCCCACATTTCCGGGCGGCACCTGGCTCGCGTGTTCAACGAGTCCTACGGGCTGCCGCCGGTGCAGTTCCTGGCGGCTCTTCGCGCCAAGGAGATGGCGCGCCTGCTGCGGGAGAAGCCAGGATGGTCGGTGGAGGCGGTGGGCCGCCAGGTCGGCTGGGAGGGCCGCTCGCATGCCCGCCACCAGTTCGTCCGCGAACTCGGGCTCTCGCCCGATGAGTACCGGCGGCGGGCTCATGGTCTGGATCTGGCCACACCTGGACCGGAAACGGACGAGAACACCCCCGACCCCTCGTAGAACCCACTATTGCGTTGCTATGAGTGAAGGATGCGTCAGGTGTCACGCCGGGTCCCTGACGGCCAACCCCGCCAGCGACCCCCAGCGCTGGGCACCCGTTTCACAACTGTACTGACCGTCACCATCTCGCAGGACTCCTCGGCGCACCTCATGGCCACAGCCCCACCCCGGGGCACAGGCCGTGAGGCGGGAGGAGCGCGAGATGACACCACGAGGAGAGGACCAGCACGCGGCCCGTGAGGCACGCCTCGACGAGCTGCACGACAAACTCGCCACGGCCGTCGATCAGGTCGTGTCCGGTGAGGACTGGAAGCGTGCGCTGGCGTTCGCCGCGAACTTCCGCTCGCGCAGTTTCAACAACACGCTGCTGATCTGGGCCCAGCACGCCGCCGCCTTTGAGCGCGGCCTGGTGCCCGA
>JBAQVA010000218.1:0-2930 GCA_049297835.1 Propionibacterium sp. | reverse complement strand
CGGTTCCGCCGCTGGGTGACTACTACGCCATCAGCCGGGCCCTGGAGGAGAACAACATTGCCGGGCTGCTCAACGGTCACGTCGAAACCCTGGGCTGGGAAGACGTCGAGGGGTGGACCGGCGAGGGCGGTGCCGAGCTGGGGCTGCGTCGAACCGTGCCCCCTCTGGGCGACTACTACGCCATCAGCAGGGCCTTGGAGGAGAACGACATCGCGGGCCTGCTCATCATCGGCGGATGGAACGCCTACATGGCGGCCTACCAGATCCAGGCCGAGGCCGATCGCTACCCCGGATTCCGGATCCCTATCGTCTGTGTGCCGGCCAGCATCGACAACAACCTCCCCGGCAGCGACCAGGCGATCGGCGCCGACACCGCGCTCAACGAGATCACCGACGACATCGACCGGATCAAGCAGTCAGGCGCGGCAACCACCAGATGTTTCGTGGTCGAGACGATGGGGCGCCGATGTGGATATCTCGCCCTCATGGGTGGTCTGGCGGGGGGCGCCGAGAGGATCTACCTGAACGAGGACGGCATCACCCTCGATCAGCTCAACCGTGACGTCCAATGGCTGCGCGAGTCCTTCGAACGTGGTCGGCGGCTCTTCCTGGCGGTGCGCTCGGAGATGGCGAACGACGCCTACACCAGCGACTTCCTCGAGCGCCTCTTCGAGGGCGAAAGTCATGGTCTCTACGACGTGCGGATGAACATCATCGGCCACGTCCAGCAGGGTGGCGAGCCGACACCGGCCGATCGGCTGCTCGCCACTCGCATCGTCTCGCACGGTCTTCAGGTCATGCGGGACGAGTTGAACGCGCACGGGACCCGCAGCTGGACGATCGGGCTGCACAATTCGACGATCCAAGCCCAGCCTCTGTCCCACATGGAGGAGCAGGTCGACATCCCGAACCGCCGTCCACGTGAACAGTGTTGGATGCGGCTGCGTCCGGTCGTCGAGGCGGTCAGCGGCGAACCTGACGAAGACATCGGCTGAGACCGTCCCGCAGCCGTGCTGCCTCACTGACCGGGCCATGGGACAGGGCGAATGGCCACCCCCTGATGGACATCGCCGTGCCGGCGACCATGCCGCACGATCGAGACCCGTCACGAGGGGTGCCGCACCGCTGGTCACGCCCCACCGACCACAACAACACTGACCGCAGCAACGCTGACCAGAGCACAGCTGGCCACAGCAACATGGGCGCCACCGCAGCTCGTCGCCGGTGACGCCCAGGATCGTGGGGCCGCGCCGGGAGCACGCCCAGTGCCCACGGAGCGCTGACTACTTAAGGTCGGCAGGCCCGGGGCTGGTCACCTTTTCGGCAACGAGCCCGTCCTCCTCGACAGCCAGCCGGTGCAGGATGCTCAGGATCTCGTCGAGCTTGGCATTGATGGTCTCAAGCGTGATGTCGGACATCATCGTCCCTTCGTGTGTGCGCGTGATCGGATGAAAACCCGGCGGTGCCGGAGTTCTTCCATGCTACGTCCCGGGCCGGCCTGCACGGCCGTGACACCCGCGGTCGGATCAGCCCCGAGACGCCCTCAGCCCTGGGAGCCCCTCTGCGCGGTGGACGAGCCGTCGTCTGATTCGCTGTCGTCGCCAGAACCGCTGTCGTCTGCCGGGCGAGCCTGATTCGCGGCCGACCTGTCGTCCTTGCGCAACTTCGAATACATCTCGTCGATCATCTCGTGGAAGTGCTTCTCCACTTCGCGGCGACGCACCTTGAGGGTCGGGGTGAGCAGGCCGTTGGCGACGGAGAATTCCTCCAGGCTGATGCGCATGTCCTTGAACTGCATGTGCTTGGGCAGTTTCTCGGTGAGCTGGGCGGCCCGTGAGCGGAGCTCCTCGGTGATCCGGGTGTCGGTGAGCAGGTCGCTCACCTGGGCGTAGCTGACGTGGAGGCTGTCCGCGATGTCCGAGAGATTCGGCAGCGAGGGACGCAGGATGAGTGTGAGGAACGGCTTGTTGTCACCAAGCAGGACCGCATGCTCGAACAGCGGATCGGTACGCAGCAGCTCCTCGATGGGCTGCGGGGCGACGTTCTTGCCGCCGCTGGTGACGATGATGTCCTTGAGCCGGTCGGTGATGAACAGATAGCCGTCGTGGTCGATGGAGCCGACGTCGCCGGTGCGCAACCAGGTGCCACTCGCGTCGCGCAGCAGCGCCTCCTTGGTTGCCTCGGGATGGCCCCAGTAGCCATCCATCAGATTCGGGCCGCTGTACTGCACCTCGTCCTCGTCGCCCAGCCGGATCCTGCCCCCGGGCATCACCCGCCCGACGCTGCCCTCACGGGTGGCGCCGGGAGCGTTGAAGGAGATCAGTGGCGAGGCTTCGGTCATCCCGTAGCCGTTGACCAACGGCGCCCCGGCCGCGACGAAGAAGTCTTCGACGTCACGGGGCAGTGGTGCGCCGCCGCAGGCGAGCACCTTCTTGCGGCCGCCCAGCGCATGACGGATCGACCGCAGGACCAGCAGATCGGCGAGCGGCAGCTGGATGCGTGCCGCGAGGTTCTTGAGCGGGCGCTGTCCGGGAAGGCGGGCGGAGCGGCCGACCCACAGCGCCCAGTCGAACAGCCGCTTCCTCACCGGCGAGGAGCTTGCCTTCTTGCGAGCCGCGACGACGACGCCCTGGAAGAGCTTGGGCACGCCGACCATCATCGTGGTCCGGCTGAGCACCATCATCTCGGCGATCTGGCGGGTGTCGGCAAGATAGGTGTTCATACAGCCGTGCGACCACAGGAAGCTCGACCAACCCCGCTCAAGTGCGTGTGACAAGGGCAGGAAGCACAGCGAGTGGTCCTGGGGGCGGATGTCGAAGAGCTTGTCCAGGCCGGCGAACTGGGCCATCATCGCGCGGTGGGTGATCATCACGCCCTTGGGGTCGCCGGTCGTGCCCGAGGTGTAGATGATGCTGTACAGGTCATCCGGG
>JBAQVA010000217.1:0-2294 GCA_049297835.1 Propionibacterium sp. | reverse complement strand
CAGGGTCGCGCGGGCCTGGGCGTAGCCGTGCAGCACGGGGATCTCCTCCCACAGCGCCCAGGGGCGCGCCTGTCCCGGAGCCGGCAGACGCCGGCCGGCGGCCGTGTTCAGCGCGTCGATGGTCTTCGCGTCGAGCACCTTGCCCTTCGCGCTTTTGGCGAGGTTCCTCGCCTCGCCCGTCTTCCCGATGTACGCGCTCTGCTCGGCAGCATAGGACGCCTTCGCAGCATCCAGCCTGTGCGCGGCGTACGCGCAGCCGCCCGCGTATGCGGCGGCCAGCGCCACCACGACGCCGACGGCCGCGATGACCACGGCGCGCCTGCGCCTCCCGGCCCTGGCCGGACCGCTTTCTGTCGTCCCGTCGTCCGGCCCGTCGGCCACGCTCTGCAGACCGTCCGCGTCGACGACCGGCAGCGCCTCGGTCTCGGCCATGTCATTCTCCTGGCTTTCCATGATCTTCTCCTTCGAATCTCCCCTGGCCCGGCAGACGCACACTACCACAGGCGTCCGCCCATCCGGCCGGGAACGCATCTAATCAACTAGATGTCTTATTGTTTTCTTGTCTAATTGTTTTATTGCTTAACTATGTTTCTATATATCTATGCATCTATTCGTCTATGCGTGCAGCAGGCCGGGCGCGGCGTGCAGCACGGGCACGAAGGCCGCTGCGGCCAGGAGGCCGGCCGCAGCCAGGCATAGTCGCACCCAGAACGGGACCGGCCACCAGGTGCGGCCGGTGGTCATCACGACCCTGCCATCCTCGTCCACATCGATGGGACGCTTGCGCCCGTACCTGGCCCACCGCCACGCCTGGCGGCAGATCGCGGGCACCATGAACACGGCCACGAGAGCAGCGGGTACCTGCACGCACAGCCAGAGAGGCACGCCGGACAGCGACGGATCCCTGGCCGTGAACGCCGCGCGGAAGCGGCGCACTGAATAGTCGAGCGTTATGACGCAGCCCATCGAGAGGCAGAAGGCCTCCGTCATATCCAACTCGGCCTCGGACATGCTCCGCTTGTCGATGACCACGGACTGGATGGTGAACCAGGTCTCCGCATAGAAGATCACGGTGAACAGCGGGATTGCCGACAAGTCATAGAACGTCATGATCTCCTCCTTTCACGTACGCAGATCCTCAAATGGCGTCATCGGCCTGGGACCAGAGCGGCCCCGGCATGGCCGTCGACGGTGCCTTCGCAGGCATGGCCCGGCTGCCCGGGCATGTGATCAAGCTTTCCGTCAATCAGGCACGCCATGGGCATGCCTTCCAGCGCGGGTCGCAGCGTCACGATGACCGCGTCGCTGTACGGGTCGTACTCGGCCCGGAAGTGGCCGTCCGCGCTCACGCCCAGCGGGATCATGGACTCCGGGTAGTCCCGTCGCGTGCAGTGGACGCTGTATGAGCGGTGCAGGCGGCGGACGCCGCGCCATGCCTGCCCAAGGGCGTCGAGGAAAAGCACGACGATCAGCGTCCATCCCACCGACAGCGCGACGATGCGCGCGTCCCCGCCATGATGATCTCCCACGGCGGACGCCGCTCCTGCCGCCACGGCAGGGAAAAGATTGAGCTCTGCAAAGGCTATGAGGACCCACCCGGCAGGCCGCGCGAAATCCGCCGCGTGCATCCAGAGCCAGCTGTTCCTTGTATTCGTCGTCTTCATCTCCGTTATTCCTTTCATGTCGTCGTCAGTACAGGGCTGGCTGGATCGCGTGCGGGCCGTCGGGGCCGTCGGCCAGGATCAGCCCGAACGCGTCCGATTCCAGCCGTTCGACGTCCCCGATATCACGCGCATGCTCGGCGAGGATCCGCTCGAACGTATCCCGCGAGACCGGCGAGGGGACCAGCCGCCCGCCCGGGCCGGACGCGAGCACACTCCACGAGTCCGTCTCGAAGCGCGAGAGCCACGACGGGCACCGGACCGACAGGCCCCGCCCCACGTGGAACGAGAACCGTATCGCGTCGTTCGCCTCGGCCGAGCCCGCAGGCTCCGCGATCCCGTCGACCTCGTACACGCGGGGAAGCGTGACATAGAACTCGAGCCCCCCGCACACGCCGATCCGGGGCACCTCGAACGGCGCGCGCACGCCCAGGCGCCTGTTGCACGTCACCCTCACCCTCCGCTTGCCAGACATGGCCTCATCCTTTCCGCACTAGACGAATAGTTGGTTTTCAAATTCATTGCTCAGCCCGTCTGCCTGGCCGTCCCGCTGTCCGGGGCGAGGTGCACGGCGCGCCAGCGGCGCTGCCGTTCGGCCGAGCTGCGGTGCCGCGCCCGGCTGCGCTCGTTCTC
>JBAQVA010000216.1:0-13824 GCA_049297835.1 Propionibacterium sp. | reverse complement strand
CCCCTGTGCTCACATCCTGGCTGCTGCTCCTTGTTTCGCTGAGCCCGGGCTGCCGCGCGATCTGCCCACTTTGCACCTGGCGGGCCGGGTGAGTGCTCCACGGACGCGTGGGCCGTTCAGGCTAGAGTGTCCACAGCACCACGCCAGTGGTGGCCGACGTAGGAGGACCACGTGCCCGAACCATTCCACCGTGTACTGCTCAAGCTCTCCGGGGAGGCATTCGGCAACGGAAAGCTCGGCGTGGATCCGGTGGTGGTCAATGCGATCGCCAAGCAGATCGTCCGCGTCACCCATTCGGGCACCCAGGTCGCGATCGTCGTCGGTGGCGGCAACTACTTCCGGGGAGTCGAGCTGCAGCAGGGCGGCATGGACCGCGATCGTGCGGACTACATGGGCATGCTCGGCACCGTGATGAACTCGCTGGCACTGCAGGACTTCTGTGAGAAGGAGGGCGTGCCCACCCGCGTCCAGACCGCCATCGCGATGGGCCAGGTCGCCGAGCCCTACATTCCCAGGCGGGCCGAACGGCACCTGGAGAAGGGCCGCGTGGTGATCTTCGGGGCAGGTTCGGGAATGCCCTACTTCTCGACCGACACGGTGGCCGCCCAGCGCGCCCTCGAGATCGGTGCTGAGGTGCTGCTGATGGGCAAGAACGGGGTGGACGGGGTCTACGATTCCGATCCCCGCAAGAATCCCGAGGCGAAGATGTTCGACACGCTCAGCTACGACGAATTCCTCGCCAAGGACCTCAAGGTGGCCGATGCGACCGCCGTGAGCCTCGCTCGCGACAACAAGCTCAACATGGTCTTCTTCAACCTGGATGACCCCGACAACATCATGCGGGCCGTTCGCGGGGAGAAGATCGGCACACTGGTGCACTACTGACCGCACGTCGCACCCCCCTGAAAGGACCACAGTGACCACCGACATCATCAATGGCGCCGAGACGAAGATGAAGGGCACCATCACCTTCGCCCGTGAGGACTTCGCCACCGTGCGTACCGGGCGGGCGAACCCGGCCATGTTCAACAAGCTCGACGCCGTCTACTACGGCACCCCGACCCCGCTCCAGCAGCTGGCCAGCTTCAGCTCGCCCGAGCCGCGCACGATGCTCATCACCCCCTACGACAAGACCGCGCTGGGGGCCATCGAGAAGGCCATCCGCGACTCCGACCTGGGCGTCAACCCGGCCAGCGACGGGGTGGCGATCCGATGTGTGCTTCCGGAGCTCACCGAGGAGCGCCGCAAGGAGTACATCAAGATGGTCCGCGCGAAGGCGGAGGACGCGCGCGTCCAACTGCGGGGGCATCGTCGCCACGCCATGGAGCTGATCAAGAAGCAGGAGAAGGACAAGGAGATCGGCGAGGACGACGCGAAGCACGCCGAGAAGAGCCTCGACTCCCTGACCAAGAAGTATGTCGACGAGGTCGACAAGCTGCTCAAGGCCAAAGAGACCGAGCTGTTGGCGGTCTGAGGAAGCCCATGACCACCACGGCGCGGAGTGCGGGGCGCAATCTTCCTGCCGCCATCACCACCGGACTCGTGCTGGGGATGGTGGTGGTCGCCACCCTGCTCTGGTGGAGCTGGGGTTTCGTGATCTTCGCCTCGGCAGCCCTGACCCTCGGTGTCTGGGAGGTCTGCCGGGCGCTGGCCAGGTGCGGGATGCACCCGGCGCGCTGGCCGCTGCTGGTCGGCACCCCGGTGATCCTGATCGGCTCCTACGCGGCCGGTCAGAGCACCGGTGAGCCGAAGGACGCCCTGTGGATCATCACGGGCGGGCTTGCCCTGATGATGATCGCCGCGCTGTTCGTGCGGATCCCCCGCGGGGTCGAGGGCTTCGTCGCCGACGTGGCGGCGAGCGCATTCGTCATCGGCTATCTGCCGCTGCTCGGCTCCTCGGTCGCCCTGATGCTCGCCAGCAACCACGGTGCCGCCCGGATCCTGTGCTTCATCGTCTGCCCGATCGCCTGCGACACCGGCGCCTACGCCTTCGGCTCGCTGTTCGGCAGGCACAAGATGGCACCGTCGATATCCCCGGCCAAGACCTGGGAGGGTTTCGTCGGGGGGATCGTCCTGACGATGGTGGTCGCCGCAGTGGTGGTGCACCTCGTCCTGCATGCGCCGATCTGGGTCGGCCTGCTGCTCGGCCTGGTGGTCGGCGGCGCCGGCGTGCTCGGCGACCTGGTGGAGTCGGCGATCAAGCGCGACGCCAAGCTGAAGGACATGAGCCATCTGCTCCCCGGTCACGGCGGAGTGATGGATCGTCTCGACTCGATGCTCGTCGCGGCCCCGGCGGCTTGGCTCGTGATGTACCTTCTCGTGGTGTGACGCAGGCCCCGCAGACACTCAGCATTGAACGGATCATGTCGACCGGACCCGGTCGTCGTCCACCTCGGCACTGGATGGATCTGCTTCCCGACGAGCGCCGCGACGCGGTCGTCGCGCTGGGCCTGCCCGCCTATCGTGCCAAGCAGATCTCGACGCACTGGTTCAGCCGCCTGGAGGACGACCCGAACAGCTGGTCCGATCTGCCGGCCGGGACGCGTCAGGAGATCTCCGAGCGTCTCTTCCCCACCCTGCTGACCCCCGTGCGCGAGCAGACCGCGGACTCCGGCAGGACGCTCAAGACCGCCTGGCGGCTGCACGACGGCTCGCTCGTCGAGTCGGTGCTCATGCGCTACCCGCACCGGGTGACCATGTGCATCAGCTCCGAGGCCGGCTGCGCGATGGACTGTCCCTTCTGTGCCACCGGCCAGGGCGGGCTGCAGCGCAATCTCTCGGCCGCCGAGATCGTCGGTCAGGTGCTCGACGGTGCCCGCCGGCTGGCTGCCGGGCAGATCCCCGGCGGCCCGGCCCGGGTCAGCAATGTCGTCTTCATGGGCATGGGCGAGCCGATGGCCAACTTCAAGGCCGTGATGGCCGCCGTGCGCGAGCTCACCCGCCCCGAACCGGACGGCCTGGGCATCTCCGCGCGGGGACTGACCGTCTCGACGATCGGCATGGTGCCGCGGGTGAACGAACTGGCCGAGTCGGGCATCCCGGTCACCCTGGCCGTCTCGTTGCATGCCCCCGACGACGAGCTGCGCGACGAGCTCGTGCCGCTCAACCAGCACTTCGACATCGACGCCGTGCTGGACGCCGCCTGGAACTATGCCAGCGTGACCCGGCGCCGGGTCTCCATCGAATACGCGCTCATCAAGGACATCAACGACCAGACCTGGCGCGCCGACCTGCTCGCCCGCCGGCTCAAGGCGCGCGGCGACTGGGGATGGTTCCACGTCAACCTCATCCCGCTCAATCCCACGCCGGGATCGAAGTGGACGGCCTCGCGCCGCGAGGACGAGCAGGCCTTCATCACCCACCTCGAACACCACGGGGTGCCGGTGACGCTTCGCGACACCCGCGGCCGGGAGATCGACGGCGCCTGCGGCCAGCTCGCGGCCACCCTCGACGCCCGCTGAGCTGCGCGGGGAGCGGCGGGAAGGACCGGCTCGGGCACAGATGTGCACCGCTGTGCCCTCCGGCACACGCCGGGGGCGCGCGGATGGGCATAATCACACCGTGCGAGATGTGGTGCTGTTGGGCAGTACGGGTTCGATCGGGACACAGACCTGCGAGGTGATCGACGCCAGGCGTGAGGACTTCCGCATCGTCGCCCTCGGAGCGGGGGGAGGTCACCTCGCCGAGCTGGCCCGCCAGGCGGTCCACTTCGAGGTGCCGGTGGTCGGCATCGCCCGTCCGGGCCTGGAGGAGGAGTTCTGGGCGGCATTCGCGGCGGCTGGCGGCGGCACTCGCCCCCAGCTGGTCACCGGGGAACAGGCCGATGCACAGCTCGCGGGGCTGCCCGCCGATGTCGTGCTCAATGCCATCACGGGTTCCGCCGGCCTGGTCGCGACCCTCACGGCCCTGGAGGCCGGCACCACCCTGGCGCTGGCCAACAAGGAGTCGCTGGTCATCGGCGGGCGACTGGTGACCGATGCTGCCGCCCCCGGCCAGTTGGTGGCGGTCGACTCCGAGCACTCCGCCTTCGCGCAGTGTCTGCGCGGCGGGGGACACCGTGAGGTGCGCCGGCTCGTCCTCACCGCCTCGGGAGGCCCCTTCCGAGGCATGAGCCGGGCCCAGCTCGCGCAGGTGACCCCGCAGCAGGCGCTCGCCCACCCGACCTGGCACATGGGCCGGGTGATCACCATCAACTCCGCGACCCTGGTGAACAAGGGCCTGGAGCTGCTGGAGGCGGCGCTGCTCTACGACGTCGGGCTCGACGACATCCAGGTCGTCGTGCACCCGCAGTCGATCGTCCACTCGGGAGTGGAGTTCTACGACGGTGCGACGATCCTGCAGGCGTCCCCGCCGGACATGAAGCTGCCGATCGGGCTGGCGCTGACCTGGCCCGATCGGATGCCCGGGGTCGCCAGCGCCTGCGACTGGACCAGCGCCGCGAGCTGGACCTTCGAGCCGCTGGACCCGGTGAGCTTCCCCGCGGTCGAGCTGGCGCGGGCCGCCGGCCGGGCCGGCGGGACGGCCCCGGCCGTGCTCAACGGGGCCAACGAGGTCTGCGTCGACGCCTTCTGCGCCGGCCGGATCGGCTTCCTCGACATCACCGGGACCATCGACACCGTGCTCGAGCGGCATCTCTCCCGGAACCACCTGCCCGACGCCCAACTGAGCGTGGAGGCGGTGCTCGACGCGGACCGCTGGGCACGCGAGCAGGCGGCACAGCTGTGCGGGCAGGAACAGCGGTGAGCAGCGTCGCGGCAGCGGGCTCGTCGTCCGGGTCGGGCTACCCTGGGGACATGGCCGACATTTCCGCCGCGCCCGATGAGGCCGTGCCAACGGTCGCGAGGCGTCGCAGGACCCGCAAGATCCACTGTGGCACGGTAGACGTCGGTGGCGACGCACCCATCTCGGTGCAGTCCATGACGACGACCCTGACAGCCGACATCAACGCGACGCTGCAGCAGATCGCCCAGCTCACCACCGCCGGCTGCGACATCGTCCGGGTGGCGGTGCCGAGCCAGGACGACGCCGATGCGCTGCCGGCCATCGCGGCGAAGTCCCAGCTGCCCGTGGTGGCGGACATCCACTTCAACCCGAAGTACGTCTTCGCCGCGATCGATGCGGGGTGCGCCGGCGTACGGGTGAATCCCGGCAACATCAAGGCCTTCGACGATCGCATCGCCGACATCGCCAGGTCTGCCACCGAGCACGGCACCGGGTTGCGGATCGGCATCAACGCCGGTTCCCTGGACAAGCGGCTGGCCGCGATGTACGCGAAGGACCCGGCCGGCGCCCTCGTCCAGTCGGCGCTCAACGAGGCCAGGCTCTTCGAGGAGGTGGGCTTCCAGGACTTCGCGATCTCGGTCAAGCACCACGACCCGGTGATCATGGTGCAGGCCTATCGGCGTCTCTCCGAGGTCTGCGAGTACCCCCTGCACCTCGGTGTCACCGAGGCCGGGCCCGCCTTCCAGGGCACCATCAAGTCCGCCACCGCCTTCGGTGCACTGCTCGCCGAGGGCATCGGCGACACCATCCGCGTCTCGCTCAGCGCCGACCCCGTGCAGGAGGTCAAGGTGGGCGTGAAGATCCTCGAGGCCTTCAACCTCAGGCCCCGCCAGTTCGAGATCGTGAGCTGTCCGAGCTGTGGCCGGGCCCAGGTCGACGTCTACTCACTGGCCGAGCAGGTCACCGAGGGGCTCAAGGACATGACGATCCCGATCCGGGTCGCCGTGATGGGCTGCGTCGTGAATGGTCCCGGCGAGGCCCGCGAGGCCGATCTGGGGGTCGCCTCGGGCAACGGCAAGGGGCAGATCATCGTGCGCGGGAAGGTCGTCAAGACCGTTCCCGAGAACCAGATCGTCGCCACCCTCATCGACGAGGCGAACAAGATCGCCGCCGACTTCCCAGACGGGGGCTCTCCGCAGGTCCTGGTCTGATGTCCTCACGCGTGCGGGCGCTGAGCCAGCGCGACCTGCTCGCGGCACGGGCCCTGCTGGATGCCGACCCGGTCCGCAATGTCTTCGTGAGCTCGCGGGTGGACGTCGGGGGGCTCAGTCCTGCCGGGCTCGGCTGCAAGGTCTACGGATTCGAGCGCGACGGGGAGCTCGTGGCGATGTGCTACGCGGGCTCCAACGTCGTCCCGGTGGGCGACGACGAGGAGGCCCTCGACGGTTTCGCCGAGAGACTCGGGCCGCGCCGCTTCGCCCAGTCGATCATGGGGGCCGTCGAGCCGGTCATGCGCCTTCACGAGCGGCTCGTGCACCGCTGGGGGCAGGAGTGGTCACGGGTGCGGGAGATGCGCGCCCACCAGCCGCTGATGGTCATCGAGGGGGAGTCGCCGGTGGCCCCCGACCTGCGCGTCCGGGCGGTCGACGCCCGGATCTTCGAACCCTACTTCCACGCCGCGGTGCGGATGCACACCGAGGAGGTCGGTGTCTCGCCCCTGGACCCCGGGCACGGGTACGAGAGCTATGTGATGGGCCTGATCCGGGCAGGGAGGGCGTTCGCCGGCCATGACGAGGACTCCGGACGGGTGTGGTTCAAGGCCGACATCGGCTGCGCGCACGGCAGGGTCTGTCAGGTGCAGGGCGTGTGGGTCGATCCCGAGGTGCGTGGCAAGGGCCTGTCGGTGCCCGCGATGGCGCAGGTGGTGAGGCTGTGCCGCGGAAGCTTCCCGGTGGTCTCGCTGTACGTCAACGACTTCAACACCCGGGCGCGCAGGCTCTACGAGCACGTCGGCTTCCGTACCGTGACCGAGCTGGCCACGATCCTGTACTGATCCACCCGGCACCGATCCGCCCGTTGCCGATCCGTTGCCCACCGATTCGCCCCGGCGCCGGCACCGCCGCTGCGCCCGAAGCCCGGCACCGCACGGGGGCAGTGCCCGGCGACCACTAGGATTGGGCGAGCCCAGCGGCCGCAGGACGCTGTGACAACAGGTGCAGCGGCGTCAGGACGCTGCGAGAACAAGTACCGCGGCGAGAAAGGCACGTCCTCCGTGATTACCCGCATGAGCAAGCTCTTCGTCCGGACTCTGCGGGACGACCCCGCCGATGCCGAGATCCCCAGTCACCGCTTCCTGGTGCGGGCGGGTTATGTCCGCCGCGTGGCGCCGGGCATCTACGCGTGGTTGCCGCTCGGCCTGAAGGTGCTGCAGCGCGTCGAGGCGATCGTGCGCGAGGAGATGGACGCGATGGGCGCCCAGGAGGTGCTGCTCCCGGCGCTGCTGCCGAAGGAGCCCTACGAGATCTCCGCGCGCTGGACCGAGTACGGACCGAATCTGTTCCGCCTGGTCGACCGCAAGGGCGCCGAGATGCTGCTCGGGCCGACCCATGAGGAGATGTTCACCCTCATGGTGAAGGACCTGTACTCCTCGTACAAGGACCTGCCGCTGGTGCTCTACCAGATCCAGAGCAAGTACCGCGACGAGGCCCGCCCCCGCGCGGGCATCCTGCGCGGCCGGGAGTTCGTGATGAAGGACTCCTACTCCTTCGACGTCGACGACGAGGGCCTGGACGCGAGCTATGCCCTGCACCGCGAGGCCTACATCAAGATCTTCGACCGGCTGGGCTTCGACTACGTCATCGTCAACGCCAACGCCGGCGCCATGGGCGGTTCGGCCTCCGAGGAGTTCCTGGCCGTCGCCGAGAACGGCGAAGACACCTTCGTGCGCTCCCCGGGCGGCTATGCCGCCAATGTGGAGGCCGTGCGGATCAGTGCTCCCGAGCCGAGGCCCTATGCGGACGCGGCGCCGGCACGGGTCGTCGACACCCCCGACGTGCCCACGATCGACACCCTCGTCGCACTGCTCAACGAGCGTCACCCCCGCCCCGACCGGGCGTGGACGGCGGCCGACACGCTGAAGAACATCGTCTTCATGACGGTCTCCCCGGACGGCACCCGGGCGCCGGTGGTCATCGGCCTGCCCGGCGATCGCGAGGTCGATCCGAGGCGCCTGGAGGTGGCCGTCCAGCCGGCCCAGGTGGAGGCCTTCACCGAGCAGGACTTCGAGAACTACCCGCAGCTCGTCAAGGGGTACATCGGCCCGGTGCGCGACGGCGAGCTCTTCCTCGGGGAGAAGGCCACCGCGAAGATCCGTTACCTGCTCGACCCGCGCGTCGTACCCGGGACGGTCTGGGCGACCGGAGCCGACGAGGACCGCAAGCATGTCATCGGGCTGGTGGCCGGGCGCGACTTCCGGGCCGACGGCGTGGCCGACGTGGCCGAGATCCGCGAGGGGGATCCCGCGCCGGACGGTTCGGGTCCGCTGAGCCTGGCACGCGGTGTCGAGATGGGTCACATCTTCCAGCTCGGCCGCAAGTACGCCGAATGCCTGGGGCTGAAGGTCCTGGACCGCAACGGCAAGCTCGTCACGGTCACGATGGGCAGCTACGGGGTCGGCATCTCGCGGGCCGTCGGCATGGTCGCCGAGGCCAACTGTGACGACAAGGGGCTGTGCTGGCCGCGTGCGCTCGCACCCTACGAGGTGATGGTCGTCGCCACCGGCAAGGGTGAGGAGATCCTGGCCAGGGCCACGGAGATCGCCCAGGAGCTGGATGCCCGGGGCGTCAGCGTGCTGCTCGACGACCGCAAGGCGAGCCCCGGCGTGAAGTTCAACGACGCCGAGCTGCTGGGCATGCCCACCAGCCTGGTGGTGGGACGCGGGTTGGCCAGCGGTGTCGTCGAGCTGCGGGACCGCAGGAGCGGGGACAGGCGCGAGGTGCCCGTCGGCGAGGCCGTCGAGGCCGTTCTGCACGAGATCGGGCGGTGACCCCGGGCCCGGGTGGTTCGCCGGTGCGGCGCCCACGGTGATCGCACTGGGCGGCTGGGTGCTGTTCGGCCTCGTCGCAGCGGCGTTCGTCGCCGGCTGGGTCGACGCCGTGGTGGGTGGTGGCGGGATCGTGCAGCTCCCGGCGCTGCTCATCGGGCTTCCACCCGAGGTCCCGGTGGCCACCGTCGCCGCCACCAACAAGCTCAGCTCGGTGACCGGAACCGCGACCGCCTCGGTGAGCTATCTGCGCTCCGTCCCGGTGCGCTGGCGGGCCGCCGTACCGCTCGTCGTGATGGCCTGGCTCGGCTCCTCGGCGGGCGCGCACCTGGTGCAGTACCTGCCGAGGAAGTGGTTCACCCCGCTCGTGCTGGTCGTCCTGGTCGGCATCGGCATCTACACGCTGCGCCGCCCCGAGCTCGGCCTGCACCACGCGCCGCGCCGCGAAGGCCCCGTCTCGTTCGCCCTGGTCCTCGCGATCGGGCTGGTCATCGGCCTGTGGGACGGGCTGGTGGGCCCCGGCACCGGATCATTCCTCATCATTGCGCTGGTGGCCCTGCTCGGCTACGGATTCCTGCAGGCCTCGGCGCTGGCCAAGATCGCGAACCTGGCGACCAATCTCGGGGCGCTGGCCGTCTTCGTCGGCGGCGGGCACATCCTGTGGGCGGTCGGGCTGCCGATGGCCGCGGCGAATCTCGTCGGGGGCCTGCTCGGGGCACGCACCGCCATCCGTCACGGCAGTGCCTTCGTGCGCAAGGTCTTCCTGGTCGTCATCGTGCTGCTCGGCGCACGGCTGGCCTGGCAGGTGGTCGAGCAGTTCGCCGGCTGACCCGCCCCGGCACGGCGCCCCGGCCGTGGTCAGCGCGGCCCCCGCTGAGGTGAGATCCGCGCCGCGGGCAGCCACCGGGCCATGAAGTCGTCGGCCCCTCCCACCGTGGCGACCAGCCCCTCCCAGCCGCTGTCGGTCCGCCGCCAGCGTGCGATGAGCCCCGGCACGGCGCCGTCGACCAGGACCGTCGGGACGGCAGGAATCCTGCCCCGGTCGGGCGCACCCTGCCGGTGCGACTGCGCCCCGGACACCCGCTCACCCAGCGTCGACCCGCTCGGGGGCCGTGGATCAATCCCACCCGACATGACTGCCAGCATAGACAAGGACTCGGACAGGTGTTCGAATTGTCCCGATCGCCGAGGCGCTGCCCGCTGCTCACACCCCGCTGATCACACCCAGCCGGGCCACCAGCTCAGCGCCACCGAGTGCGAGGGAGCCTGCAGGCTCTGGGCGGACATCGACGACAGCGCCTCGGAGCGCTGCGTCCCGCTCGATGCGGCCGCCACCGGCGCCCACGCGGCCGTGACGCCGGACTCCAGCTGGCCCCAGATCTGTGACCAGGCATTCCGGTCGTCGACATTGCCGGGAAGCGTGTAGTCGATCGCAGGGGCGGAGGGGGAGGCCGACGCCGAGCTGATCCGCGTCGCGACGGTGTTGCGCAGATCCTCCACCTGTGTCGTCCGGGTGCTCATCTGCGGTTGTGAGTCGGCGGACCGGCCGATCATGGTCTGCAGGCCGAAACGCAGCGCGTCCACCCGGCTGAGCAGCACCTGGAGGGTCTCGGCCGGTGAGCCGATGGTGATCCGGGCCGGCACGGCAGTGCCCTCGACGGTCGCCACCCCGAAGGAGGAACCGTCGGGATGGTTCGCCACGAGCTGCTGACCGGCGCTGGCGTAGCAGTACAGCGACGCCCAGAGCATCGCCGTGGCCGGGTCCGTCTGGGTGACCGCGCTCGCCAGGTGCGATCCGGCAGCTGCCGCATAGTTCGAGTTCAGCGCCGCGAGTGCCTCGCCCAGCCCTCCGACGGAGCTGACCGGGGACGGACTCGGCGACTGCAGGGGGGTGTGGTCGGTGTTCACGCCGCCGAGCGGATCGGCCTGCAGCAGCACCGTGGCGTGCTCCGTGTGCGCCTTCGAGGCCGCCGCGCACCAGTCCCCGAAACCCGCCGGCGCCGACCAGGCAGCGGCACTGGCCGAGCACGACGCCGTGAGCGCGGCAAGTGCCGTCTCCGCGTCCGCCGCCCGTCGGCGGGCCGAGTCGAGCCGTGCCGGTGAGGCCGAGCGTTGCGGACCGGCACCGGTGATGACGGGGGAGGGCGCGCATCCTGCCAACGCGCCGACTCCGCAGACGAGCAGTACTGCCCTTCGGGAGATCACGGGCACGAGGCTAGCCTGTGGTGCCCCTCGCGCCCACGCCGCAGGGGCCCTGGCCGCCGGCCGACCCGGTCGGGACGGCGGGTGGTCCGCGGGGGAGACCGGATGGGACGCTCATCGCGAGCGCCTATGCTTGGCGGGCAACCAGCGGGTGGCACGGGAACCGGATGGCACAGGAACACGGTGGACAGCCGGTCAGGAAGTCCCACCGCCGGGGCACAATCGAACTGACAAGAGGATGAGGGCACTCGTGAAGCAATCGGCACTGGTCGATGTGGTGGGGCCGGTCGTTGCGGCCCACGGACTGGAACTGGACAAACTCACAGTGGTGCGCGCCGGTGCGCGCTCGGTCCTGCGCGTCACCCTCGACGGCGACGGACCGCAGGGCCACGGCCCCGATCTGGACCAGATCGCGGAGGCCACCCGCGCCATCTCGGCTGCCCTCGACGACTCCGACGCCACCGGGCAGGCTCCCTACACGCTCGAGGTGAGCAGCCGCGGCGTCTCGGCCCCCCTCGTGCGGCCCGAGCACTGGCGTCGCAATGCGGGCCGGCTGGTGCACGTGAGCCTCACCGAGGGCGAGGACGTCACCGGCCGGATCACCTCCAGCGACGAGGAGGGCGCAGAACTTGACGTGGACGGCGAGACCCGACGGGTCGCCTTCCCCCAGGTTCGCAAGGCGGTCGTCCAGATCGAGATGAATCGCAAGGACCAGGAGGACTGACGTGGACATCGACATGACGGCGCTGCGCGCCATCGAACACGAGAAGGAAGTCTCGCTCGACTATCTCGTGGACGCCCTCGAGGACGCCCTGCTGAACGCCTACCGCAAGACCGAGGATCCCAAGCCGGACGCGCACGTGGTGCTCGACCGGAAGACCGGGCGGGTCTCGGTGCTCGTCCCCGAGCACGACGAGGCCGGCGAGGTCATCGGCGAGTTCGACGACACCCCGGCCGACTTCGGGCGGGTCGCCGCCTCGACCGCCCGCCAGGTGATCCTGCAGCGGCTGCGCGAGGCGGAGGACGAGCAGCGCTACGGCAAGTTCAGCGGCGTCGAGGGCGATGTCGTCACCGGCATCGTCCAGCAGGCGGGGGACTCGCGCACAGTGCACGTCGACCTCGGCGACATCGAGGCGATCATGCCGCTGTCCGAGCAGGTGCCCGGGGAGGTCTACAGCCACGGCAGGCGACTGCGGGTCTACGTGGTCAGCGTCCGCAAGGAGGCGCGTGGCACCCAGGTCGTGGTGAGCCGCACCCATCCGAACCTGGTCAAGAAGCTCTTCGCGCTCGAGGTCCCGGAGATCGAACAGGGCATCGTCGAGGTGATGCAGATCGCCAGGGAGTCAGGGCACCGCTCCAAGATCGCGGTGGTCTCGCACAATGCCGATGTCTCGGCCAAGGGCGCCTGCATCGGCCCGATGGGCCAGCGGGTGCGGGCGGTCATGCATGAGCTGAACGACGAGAAGATCGACATCATCGACTGGTCGGACGATCCCGCCCAGTTCGTGGCGAATGCGCTGAGCCCCGCCAAGACGGTCAAGGTCACCGTCGTCGACCTGGCCTCCCGCTCGGCCAGGGTCATCGTGCCCGACTACCAGCTGAGCCTGGCGATCGGGCGCGAGGGGCAGAATGTGCGGCTGGCCGCCCGGCTGACCGGCTGGCGCATCGACATCCGCCCCGACACCGAGGCGGCCCCGCAGGACGGCCCGGTTCCCGGACATGTCGCCTCGCCGGGGCACGCGTCCGTGCCCGGACGCACCCCCGCTCCCGGTACAGGGCACTGAACCGGCCGACGGACCCGTGGAGAGGGCTGCGCCGACGACTCACAGCTGACTGACAGCAGGCTCTGGGTCGTGCGACAGCCGGACGGAGTTGATTACTTCCTGGAGCCGAGGTCCCAGGGGGTGGGGTCCTCGGCTCCACCACGTCGTACCTCCCCTCGCGGCCCGCTAGCCTTGTCCGGTGAACACTTCCCGTCCCGAGCGCACGTGTGTGGGCTGCCGACGTCATGACGATCCCGCCGCGATGGTGCGCCTCGTCCTGACCGAGGGCGCCGTGGTCATGGATCCGCTCGGCCGGGCACCCGGCAGGGGGGCGTGGGTCCACCCCAGCCCGGACTGCTGGCGGGCGGCGGTCGGTCGCGGTGGCCTCGCCCGCAGCTTCCGCACCAGGGTGCGCACCGATTCGCTGCCGAGTACGCCGTTTGGAGAATGAGGCATGCCGGGAGGTATCCTGGCAAGCGCATGTGTCCAGCGTGCACGTCAGACATGCCGTCTGCGTGCGGCATGCACCAGTCGTTGATCCAGAAAGTGGGCTAGCGCTCATGACTACTCGATGAGTACCAAGCAATGAGCACAACCGACAACTAACTGGTCCTGGCCGAGGCCCGGACCTGAAGGAGAGTAGTGGCCAAGGTCCGCGTCTACGAGCTTGCCAAAGAGCTCGGACTCGAAAGCAAAGAACTTCTTGCGAAGCTGAATGACATGGGGGAGTTCGTCCGTTCGGCGTCCTCAACCATTGAAGCCCCGGTCGTCCGCCGGGTGACCGACAGGGTGCAGTCCGAGCAGGGCTCGGACAAGAGCGATGGCGCCAAGCCGTCCGGCTCCCGGCCCGTTCCCGGCCCGAAGCCGGGCAGGCGCGCAGCATCCGCCGCGCGCACCGGGCATGCCGCAGGTGACCAGGAGGCCAGCTCCCAGCCGGCCAAGGGCGCCCGTCATCCCGAGGCCTCCGGTGAGCACGGCCAGCAGGCCGAACACCACGGCCAGACCGAGGCAACCCGGCGCCCGTCGGCACCGCGTCCGGCCTCGCACCACCGTGATGCACCCACGCCCGGTGACCTGCGCGCCTCGCGCCAGCCC
>JBAQVA010000215.1:0-2173 GCA_049297835.1 Propionibacterium sp. | reverse complement strand
TTCCCGGTGGGCATCTCGGCGGCTGGGGACGATCCGGCGCGGGCCTCGCTGCGGATCAGCGTGGTCTCCACCATCGGCTACGCGGCCTTCCTCGGCGGCCCGCCACTGCTCGGATTCCTCGGGGATCACCTGGGCGTTCTGGAGGCGCTGCTCGCGGTCGGCGCGGTGTCGGTCCTGGCCGTCTTCCTCGCTCCCGTCGCCGCGCCGTTGGCGGCCCGGCCCGAACACTGAGGCCCTGGCTGCTGGTACGGCTGCGGTGGGCGATGCCGTTGGCCGCCGACTCAGAACGTCGTGGCGTGCCACTCGATGCGGGACGACCAGTCCTGTCCGGCCTCGAGACGGGCGCTGCCGAGCTGGGGACGGTTCGGGGTGTCGGGATGCACCTGCGGTTCCACGGCCAGTCCCGAGCCTTGACGCATCCGGCGGCCGCCAGGGTCGACATTGCTCCCGTCCAGGTAGTTGGCCGTGTAGACCTGGGCGCCGGGCTGGTCGGACCAGACCTCCAGCCGCCGGCCCAACGACGGGCTGTCGAGACGCACCATCATCCGCAGCCCGGAACCGTCCACGTCGAAGGAGTGGTCGATGCCGCCTGCCAGACCGATCTGTTCCTCGTCGGCGCGGACCCTGGCGCCGAGCAGGGCGGGGCGCCTGAAGTCGAAGGCGGTTCCCTCCACCGGCGCCAGACCTCCGCGCGGGATGGACTCGGCATCGATGGGCACGTACCGGCTCGCCGGGATCTGCACCAGCAGGTCGTCGCAGCGGTTCAGCAGCGCGCTGGACAGCTGCAGATAGCTGTGCGAGGTGAGACAGACGACCGTGGTCCGGTCGGTGGTGGCACGAAGGTCGAGGGCGAGCCCGTCGGGCAGGGCCGAGTACCGGGCCGAGACATGCAACTCGCCGGGGAAGCCCCCCTCACCGTCCGGGCTGGTCAGGACGAACTCGAGCTGGTCGGCCCGGCGCCGGGCGAGGGTCCAGACGGTGTGCGAGAAGCCGGTCCGGCCGCCGTGCAGGGTGTTGCGGCCCTCGTTGGCGTCGAGGTGCACCTCGGCCCCGTCCAGCCGGAAGCGGGCTCCTGCGATCCGGTTGGCATAGCGTCCGACCACCGCACCGAGGTAGCCGCCGCCGTGCTCGTAGGCCCGGGCGTTCGCCATGCCGAGCACGACCTCGTCGGCCCCGTCGGGGAAGGGCACCCGCAGGCCTTGAAGACTCGCGCCGTAGTCGATCAGCCGGGCCACCGGACCGCCGGGCAGGCCGATCGCGTGCAGCCGCACGGCGGTCCCGTCCTCGAGGACGCCGAAGTCAAGGTCATCGCCGGGGCCGCATTCGGCCAGCGTCTGCGCCACAGTGTTCGTCGTCGAAATGTGCACGCTCACAATCTATTACCCCAGAGCCCTGGATCTGTCGTCCGAGGTTCCGTGCGCAGCCTCGCCGGGGTCAGCGGCGCCGGATCGACCGGTCCGGGCCCCGGTGCCGGGCGGGCTCAGTAGAACTCGACGGTGTCCACGACGTTCTCCAGCTGCTGGCCGTCCAGGAAGCGCGTCGCATTCGCGGCGAACAACTCCGCGAGCAGGGCCTCCTCGCGAGGACTGTTCGCGGCGGTGTGCGGACTCACCAGCACATTCGGGAGCGTCCACAGCGGGCTGTCGGCGGGCAGCGGTTCGGTGGCGAAGACGTCCAGCACCGCGAGGCCGACCCGGCCGTCGCGCAGCGCCCCGACGAGAGCCTGCTCGTCGATGACGCTGCCGCGTCCCACCGAGACGAGCGTGACGCCGGGCCGTACCCGCGCCAGCAGATCGGCGCTGAGCAGGCCCGCGGTCGCGTCGGTTCCCGGCAGGGTGTTGACGATGGCGTCCACCCTGCCCATCACCGACGCCAGCTGCCCGGGATCCACGATCTCGTGGACGTCGGGAAGCTGCAGCCCCGGTCGCCGGCTGGTGCCGATCACCTGCACCCCCAGCGCGGCCAGCTTGGCTGCCACCGCGCGCCCGATGTGGCCGAGCCCCAGCACCAGGACGGTGCTGCCCGTCAGCTCGTGCATCGCCCAGCGGCCCGTCCACTGCCTCTCGCGCTGCTGGGCCTGCAGGCGCGCCAGGTCCTTGGCGCCGGCCAGGATGCCGAACAGCGCGAACTCGGCGAGCGGCCCGGCGTGCGGTCCCGCACCGGTGGTGAAGAC
>JBAQVA010000214.1:0-12566 GCA_049297835.1 Propionibacterium sp. | reverse complement strand
TCGCCCGGCTCAAGCAGTTCCGCGACCTATCCACCCGCTACGCCAAACGCGCCGCCTACTGGGCCGCCGAAATCACCATCGCCGCTATCATCCTCTGGCTCCGATGAACTTACAGGACACGCCCTAGCCTGATCAGCCTGACCCGCATGCGAGACCCCAGGTATGTCACCGGGGGTCTCGTCACGTTGCGAGGCTCGGGTCTGGGCCGGGGCGCGCTGACAGGTGCGCTCTACGACTACTCGGTCCCGGTGCTGATCGCTGTGGTCGTGGCCATCCAGGTGGCGGCGTTGCTTCTGTTGTGGGTGCTGTCTCGGACCTCGAGGTCCACTCAGCCGTCCGGTTAGCGGTCGTGACGGGGTCAGTCGCTTGGGGCGTTGGGGGGATCCGCGGGTGGGTGCGTCCTGAGTTGGGGTGCCAGCAGGACAGAGGCGAGCATCCATGCCGCTGCGTACGTGAAGGCGACCGAGGGGGAGAAGATCGCCCACAGGGCCCCGGCGACGAGGGTGGCGCCGAGGTCTCCTGCTGACTGGACGAGCCCGAGGATGCCGTAGCCGTTGCCGCGCAGGTGGTCGGGCAGGGCGTGGGCGACGGCGGCGGTCTCCGCCGTTTCGGCGCAGCCGATCCCGACTCCCGCCAGGACGAAGGCGATCAGGGCTGGTGCCCATCCGGCCGGTGGGAAGGCGAAGAGCAGGTAGGCGCTCACGTAGATCCCCGCCCCGGCCGCGAACACGTTGCGGGCACTGGCGCGATCGACGAAATATCCGCCCAGGATGGCGGCCAGCGAGGCGGCGGCGTTGTGGGCGGCGTAGAAGAGGATGGCAAGTGCGGCGGCGCTGCCGGGATCGCGCCCGGTGGTGGTGAGCAGGCCGGTGGCGCGCAGGATGAGCAGCGTGGTGGCCAGGTTGCCCAGTTCGAAGCAGGAGACCGGTAGCAGGCCCTTCGCCGCGCCGCTGTGGCCGAGTTCGCCGAGGTTGAAGGTGAGGGTGCGCCGGGCTGTGGGTTGGTGGAGGATGTGGCGGGCTTGGCGGGCAGCCACGGTGATGGCGGCGACGGCGAGGAAGCTGGGGATGAAGGAGACCAGGATCGCTGTGCGCAGGCCGAGGATGCTGACCAGGCCTGCGGCGAGGAGGGGGCCGACGATCGCCCCCGCATTGTCGCCGGCGCGTTCGATGCCGGCAGCTCGCCCGTAGGCGGAGCGAGGGGTGAGGGAGACCAGCAGCGTGTCCCGGGCCGGGGACCGGATGCCTCTGGAAGCCCAGGCGAAGGCTCTCAGCAGCGCCACCTGCCAGACAGCGGTGGCCAGACCGATCGCCGCGGTCGCGATCCCTGTCACCAGGTAACCCCCCGAGGCCAGCTTGCTTCGCCGTGCCGGCTCATTGGACAGCGGCCCGCCGGCGAGTTTCGCCAGACCTGTCAGGGCATCCGAAACCCCCTCGATCGCGCCGAGGGCGGCCGGACCGGTGTGCAGGACCGCACTCAGGAAAGAGGGGAGCAGCGAGGTGACGAGCTCGTGGCCGGAGTCACTGAAGAACGAGGCCGCCCCGACGCCGATGATCCCCTTGTTGAGCCAGCCACCCTTACGTTCGGTGGATGCTTGTTCCGTCATGTGGTCGCTCCGCCCGTGAGGAGATGTCGCCAGGAATGAGGACCGGTTATCTCAGTGCTGGGCCCGTGAGGGTTGTCGGGAGGCATGGAGGTTGATCCCGTCCAGATGGAGCTGCCCGGCCTCATCAAGGGTGAGAACGTCCCAACCGGCGGGGTCGTGCGGGGCGGTCGTGTAGCCCGGGTCGAGATGCTGCAGCATCGCATGCAGGACCGCATCGTGGGTCACGAGGACGACCGGCCCGGCCCCGAAGTCCTTGTGCAACATGCCTGCCGCCCGGCCTGACAGCGATTCCCATGGTTCGACCCCGGGTGCTCGATCAACGCTTCCCCATTGGTCCTCGACCTCGGCGGGGGTGTGCCCGGCCCAGCGGCCGTAGTCGCGGTCGATCAGGTCCTCGTCGACCAGCACCTCGACGCCGCTGACGCGGGCGATCGGCGCGGCGGTCTGGAGAGCGCGTGTGAGGGGACTGCTCACGACCAGCGCCGGCCGGTAAGGGGCCAGCGCGTGGGCGAGGGCCGCCACCTGGACGACGCCGATTTCATCCAGCGGCGGGTCGAGGCGCCCGCGCAGCTGCCCGGCCGCGTTCAGTGCGGTGCGGCCGTGGCGGACCAGTAACAGGCTCACACCCTGCGGGGCCGTGGTCGTCTCTGAATCCTGGGGGTGGTGCTCACCGGTCATGGTGGGGCGATTCCTTCCGCTTCCGATCACTGAAGTAGGGACCGTCAGCGGCATTCCCGCGGTTGTGGCGAGCCCCATCGCCATTTCGATGATAGGCCCGGAGGCCGACTGTTAGTCTGTGAGAACTGGGCGGTGGGGCTCGCCCAAGAAACCGTTGCTCTGCGACCAACAGTCCCTACCTGAATCACCCGTACCGGTCAGGCCGTGCGGTGAGGTAGGCACGGTCGCATGAAGCCAGCTCCCCTCCACCGCAGCATCGGGCTCCTCCGGGTCGGGTTCCGTACCCATGCGAAGGAAGACCCCCGTCATGAGCTTCGAAATCACCCACCTGACCGCACTGGAGATCCTCGATTCCCGCGGCCGCCCGACCCTCACCGTCGAGGTGAGCCTCGCCGACGGCACCACCGCCGAAGCCGGAGTGCCGTCCGGCGCCTCGACCGGAAGCCGTGAAGCTGTCGAACTGCGCGACGGCGACCCGGCCAGATTCGGCGGCTCCGGAGTCAGCCAGGCCGTCGCCCACGTCCGCGACGACCTCCAGCAGGGCCTGACCGGGCGGTCATGGGGTTCCCTCGCCGAGGTCGACCAGGCGATGCGTGACCTCGACGGCACCCCCAACAAAGCGCGTCTGGGCGCGAACGCGATCATCGGCACCTCGATGGCCCTCGCCCGCGCGCTCGCCCACTCCGAAGGCAAGCCCCTCTACGCGTGGCTGCCCGGCTTCGGCCAGGCGCAGCGCCTGCCGGTGCCCTGTTTCAACGTGCTGAACGGCGGCGCCCACGCCCCCAACCCGCTGGACTTCCAGGAGTTCATGATCTCCCCCCTCGGCGCGCCCACGATGGCCGAGGCGGTCCGCGCCGGAGCCGAGATCTACGCGGCACTGCGCAAGCGCCTCTCCGCCGCCGGGCACGCCACCGGGCTCGGTGACGAAGGAGGCTTCGCCCCCGACCTGGCCGAACCCGAAGAAGTCCTGCAGGTGATCGTCGACGCCATCACCGACGCCGGCTACCAGCCCGGCAAGGACGGTGTCGCCATCGCCCTCGACCCCGCCGCCTCCGAATTCCACCAGGCCGACGGCACCTACCGCGTCAACGGGAAGTCCCTGACCAGTGACGACATGATCGCCCGCTACGCCACGATGGTCGAGGACTTCCCGATCTGGAGCATCGAGGACGGGCTCGGCGAAGCAGACTCCGAAGGATGGAAGAAGCTCACCGCGACCCTCGGCGGCCGGATCCAACTCGTCGGCGATGACAACTTCTGCACCAACCCCGCCATCATCACCGCGGCGATCCAGGACGGCATCGCCAACGCCGCCCTGATCAAGGTCAACCAGATCGGCACGATCACCGAGACCCTCGACGCGATGCGGATCTGCTCCGAGGCCGGCTACGCCCAGATGGTCTCCCACCGCTCCGGTGAAACCCCCGACACGTTCATCGCCGACCTGGCCGTCGCCACCGGCTGCGGACAGATCAAGACCGGAGCCCCGGCCCGCGGTGAACGCATCGCCAAGTACAACCGCCTCATGCAGATCGCCGCCCAGAACCCGGATCTGCCCTACGGCCTGAACTGACGCCGCACACGTGAGCACCTGGCATGCCGGAACTCCAACCCGGCATGCCAGGTAGCACCGCTCAGCCCAAGGGCTGTAGCCGCCGGGGGAGGTCCGGCCAGCGCACGAGGTTGGCTGCCTCGTCGAGACGACCAACACCCGGGACCGGGGACGTGGAAGACGTAGCGCCCCGGCGGTGACGACGGCCCCGATCATGCCCGGTGATCGACCGCGGCGCTGCCGACAATGGGAACGCCCCCGGCGAAGCGTCTGTCAAACCAACGTGATTATTGGACGATGCCGGGGGTGAGTGCGGGTTCTCTTCAAAACGGTCTTGGCTGCTATCATCGTCGAATGACGATACTATCGGGAGCGTCGGGTAGTTCCGACGTTGAGAGTGGTGGTGCGGGATCAGAGGACTTGGTGTCTGCTGCGGCGTTGTTCCACGGGTTGTCGGATCCGACGCGGTTGGCGATTCTGCAGCACCTGACGTCGGGTGAGCATCGCGTACGGGATCTGGTGGAGCATCTGGGGCTGGCCCAGTCGACGGTCAGCGCACACCTGGCGTGTCTTCGGGAGTGCGGTCTGGTCGAGTCGCGTCCGCAGGGACGGGCCTCGTTGTTCTCCCTGGCCAACACCCCGGCCCTCCTGGCGCTGCTCGCGACGGCCGAGAGACTCCTCGCGGCGACCGGCTACGCAGTCACCTTGTGCCCGAACTACGGCATCGGGACCACCGGGAACCCTGCCCCCGAAGACCTGAAGTTCCATGACGCCAAGGAGACCGACCGATGAGCGATTCCCAGATGACCCGCCGCGATGACGACGAAGAACTCGTCGGGGGGCCCGAGGGCCGGATTGATGATGATGACGACGATGACGCGGACGTCGACCATTTCTGGCAGGTCCGCGAAATGCAGTTCGGTGTCGTGTCCGGCCTGCTGTTGCTCGTGGGGTTCCTCCTGGGGCGGGCCGGTCAGGAGGGCTGGTCGCTGGGCCTGAGCTTGGCCGCGCTGGTCCTGGGGGGCTCGACGTTCGTCCCCGAGGCGCTGCAGAAGCTGCGCCGCGGCAAGTTGGGCATCGACCTGCTGATGACGATCGGCGCGGTCGGTGCCGCGCTCCTCGGCCAGGTCGAGGAAGCAGCGACCCTCGCCTTCCTGTATTCGCTGAGTGAGGGGCTGGAGGAGTACTCGGTCGCCAAAACCCGCAAGAGCCTGCGGGCGCTGCTGGACCTGGTCCCGCGCGAGGTTACCGTGCGGCGCGGCGGCGCGGATATCGTGGTCGATCCGGATGAGGTCGTTGTCGGCGATCACATGGTCGTACGACCAGGGGAACGCCTGGCGACCGACGGGATCATCCGTTCCGGGCGCACCGCGTTGGACACGTCGGCGATCACCGGTGAGTCGATGCCGGTCGAGGCGGGTCCCGGTGATGAGGTCTTCGCGGGTGCGATCAACGGCACCGGCGTGCTGGACGTGGAGGTCACCAGCACCGCGGAGAACAACTCCCTGGCGCGCATCGTGCAGATCGTGGAGTCCGAACAGTCCCGCAAGGGCGCTACCCAGCGGTTGACGGACAGGATCGCCGGGCCCCTTGTGCCGGGGATTCTGATCGTCGGTCTGCTCATCGCTGTTGTCGGCGCGATCTACGGGGAGGCTGCCTTCTGGATCGAACGGGCCCTGGTTGTCATCGTGGCGGCATCGCCGTGCGCGTTGGCGATCTCGGTGCCGGTCACCGTGGTCGCCTCGATCGGTGCGGCCAGCAAGCACGGTGTCCTGGTCAAGGGTGGTGCCGCGATGGAAACCCTCGGCAAGGTCGGCACCATCGCCCTGGACAAGACCGGGACCCTGACCCGTAACGAGCCGGTTGTCATCGACGTCGCAACCACCGGCGGCCACACCAGCCAGGACGTGGTGGCCCTGGCCGCCGCGCTGGAGGCGCGCAGCGAGCATCCGCTGGCCCGCGCCATCCTCGCCGCCGCGCAGGCCGTGCCCGAGGCTCAGGCCGTGGAGGCGGTCACCGGTGCCGGTCTGAGTGGCACGGTCGGCGAGGTGGCGGTGCGGTTGGGCCGCCCGGGCTGGATCGAGCCGGGGACCCTGGCCGGCGACGTGGTCCGGATGCAGGAAGCCGGCGCGACCGCGGTTCTGCTCGAGGTGGACGGACTCGTCGTCGGCGCGATCGCGGTCCGCGACGAACTGCGCCCCGAGGCTGCAGAGGCCGTCGCAGACCTTCGCCAGCAGGGCTACACCGTGGCCATGCTCACCGGTGACAACCACGCCACGGCCCACGCCTTGGCCGCCGCGGCAGGCATTGACGAGGTCCACGCCGACCTGCGCCCGGAGGACAAGTCCCGCCTGGTGGGCCAGTTCCGCGACTCCGGACGGGTGACCGCGATGGTCGGTGACGGTGTCAACGACGCCCCGGCGCTGGCCACCGCCGACCTTGGCGTCGCGATGGGGGCGATGGGAACCGACGTGGCCATCGAGACTGCCGATGTGGCGCTGATGGGCAATGACCTGCGACTCCTCCCGGGGGCCTTCGCCCACGCCCGCCGGACCCGGCGGATCATCCTGCAGAACGTCGTCCTCTCGTTGGTGCTGATCGGGGTACTCATCCCGCTGGCCCTCACGGGCGTTCTGGGGCTGGCCGCCGTGGTCCTGGTCCACGAGGTCTCGGAAGTCATCGTCATCGCCAACGGCGTGCGCGCCGGCAGGTCGAGGGCCCTGCGCACCATCGCTGGCCCCGTGTCGGCACCGGCGACCCGGGTCGCCCCCCACAGCTGACCGTGGGCCTGCACTGTGTGATGACCGGTGATCGGGGTTGTGGTCTAGCCCGGGCGCCTTCGACGATTCCCTCGCCGGCAAGAAATGCGTATTGCATGCCACATGCAAACAAGACCCTCAGTCGTTGAAGATCGGAAAGGACCAGGCAATGAGCGGACACGACCACTCCCACACTACAGACACGAGGCGGGACCGCGGCAGGCTCCTCGCAGCCCTTGGCGTGACAGTGATAATCATGGCCGCGGAGGTGGTCGGGACAGTCCTGTCGGGTTCGCTGGCGCTCCTGGCCGACGCCGGGCACATGCTTACCGACGCCTCCGGGCTGTTGATCGCCCTGATCGCCGCCTCGCTCGCCCTGCGTCCCCGCACGCCCGAGCGGACCTGGGGGTACCAGCGAGCCGAGGTCCTGGCTGCCGCCCTGCAGGCTGGGCTCCTGCTGGTCGTGGGCGTCTTCGTCATCTACGAGGCCGTCCGCCGGCTGGTGGAACCGCCCGAGGTCGGCTCCGGCGCCATGCTCTGGTTCGGCATCATCGGCCTGGTGGGCAACGCCGTCTCCCTGCTCGTACTCGCCGCAGGGCGGCGCAGCTCCTTCAACCTCAGGGCGGCATTCCTGGAGGTCCTCAACGACGCGCTGGGCTCCGTGGCCGTGATCGTCGCCGCGATCGTGATCACTCTGACCGGCTGGACCCGCGCCGACGCCCTCGTCTCGCTCCTGATCGGGGCACTGATCCTCCCGCGGACGCTTCGGCTGTTGAAGGAGACCATCGATGTGCTCCTGGCCGCCACCCCGAAGGGTCTGGACCTGCGCAGTGTCCGTGACCACATCCTTGCCATGCCGCACGTAGTCGACGTCCACGACCTGCACGCGACCCTGATCGGCACCGGCACCCCGGTGATCACCGGACACGTCACGCTCGAGGACCGCTGCCTGACCGACGGCCACGCCCAGCAGATCCTCTCCGACCTGCAGGACTGCGTCGCCGACCACTTCGACGTCCCCGTCGAGCACTCAACCTTCCAGCTCGAAACCACCTCCCACCGCGATCAGGAACGCCTCCACCACTGACCCGGACCAAGGGCCGGGGGCAAACGTGTCCGGCGTCCAGCTCGACGGGCCCGGCACCGGAGCGTCGGCCCGGCTGTGCCGGTCGGGACGGTGCCAGGGCATGACGTTTGCCCTCGTCGAGGACGACCACCATGGGGACCCGGAGCTGGCCTGCAGGGCAGTGAGAGGCGTACTTCTCGCTCGCGGTGGCGATAGCCCCGCTCAGCACCGCGGCGATGGCTCGCCCACTGCCTGGTAGCGGTGGCCAGCCCCGGCGAACCGTCTGTCAAAGGAACGTGATGGGACTGCTGCACGGATAGGTGAGACCTATCGGTGCAGCAGTCCCGTTACATGTGGTTGCCCCCTTCAGGGCGCACCCTTCATAAGTGGGACCCGTGATGGGGTCAGGCGCAGCAGGAGAGCGCGGAGACGTCGGTCGTGAAGGCTTGTGCGGCGAGCCTGATGCCCTCGGCCATGGTCAGATACTGGGCCCAGGAGTCGATGACGTCGTCGATGGTCTTGCCGAGGATGTGCACCCCGGCGGCGGCGAGTTCGCCGGCGTCCTTGGCGAGGGCGGTGATGCCGAGGATCTGCTTGGTGTCGTCGTCGATGACGATCTTGATGAAGCCGCGGGTGTCGCGGTTCACCAGCGCGCGGGGCACGTATTCCAGCGGCAGCACACTGCAGTTGCAGTGGATGCCGGCGGCAACGACTGCGGCCTCGGTCATCCCGACCGCCCCGATGGCGGGGGTGGTGAACGTCACTCGCGGCAGGTGGGTGTAGTCCACCGAACGGCCCACGCCAGTGAACGCGTTGTCGGCCACTAGAGCACCGTGACGGGCGGCGACGTAGACGAACTCGTGGTGGCCCGTGACGTCTCCGGCCGCCCAGATCCTCGGGTTGGAGGACTGGAGCTGGTCGGTGACCTGGATCGCGCCCGACTCGTTCGTCGTGACTCCTACCTCCTTCAGGTTGAGGCCCAGGGTGACCGGGCGTCGGCCCAGGGCGACCAGGATCCTGGCGGCGCGGAACTCCTGCTGGCCACCCGAGACCGCGGCGGTCGCGACGACCTGACCTGTCCCCGCCTCCTGTCGGAGGTGGGTGACCTCGGCGCGCCGGACGACTCGGATGCCCTCATCGGCGAAGACGTCGCGCAGCGTCCGGTGTACTTCGGGCTCTTCTTTGGAGGCCAGCCGGGACCGGACCAGCATCGTCACCGTCGACCCGAGCCGCGCGAAGAGCTGGGCCATCTCCAGTGCCACGTAGCCGCCACCCAGCACCAGCAGCGACTCCGGTACCGCGTCCAGTTCCATCGCTGTGGTGGAGGTCAGGTAGTCGACGTCCTCCAGGCCGGGGATCGGCGGGGCCCAGGGGCGGGATCCTGTCGCCACCAGATACTGTGCTGCTTCGATCGTCGCCACGGGCCCGTCTGGTGCGCTCACCCGCAGGACGGGTGCCTGCGGGCTGCCGGTGAACGAGGCGTCACCCTTGATGACGCGCCAGCCGTACGCCTGGGCCACGTCGACATACTTCTCGCCGCGCAGTTCCTCGACCAGGGCCTGCTTGCCGCCGATCAGCCCGGCCATGTCCACCGCGCCCGCACTCGCCGCGATCCCGGGGAACCGGTGGGCGGCGTCGGCTGCGGTGTGGCGGGCCTCGGCGGCCGCGATCAGTGCTTTCGAGGGCACGCAGCCGGTGTTCACGCAGGTGCCGCCGAACGTGCCGCGTTCGATCATCACCACGGCCTTGCCCAGGTTCGTGGCTCGGATCGCGGCGGAGAACGCCGCACCCCCTGAGCCGATCACTGCCAGATCCACTGAGGGACCCATCTTGATACCTTCCGACGGTTGGGAAACTCACCCGATGCCGCCATACTGGACCTTCCAGCACAGGGGAAGGTCAAGCGGGCCTCGAGACGGGAACAGCAGATGAGGATCGGGCACCTCGCCGACGCCGTCGGCACCACCACCAAGACCTTGCGCTTCTATGAGGAACACGGCCTTCTGCCACCCGCACAGCGCACGCCGTCGGGTTATCGGGACTACCCCCCCGACGCCGCGACCCGGGTGGAGTTCATCCACCGTGGCCAGGCTGCCGGGCTCACCCTCGCCCAGATCCGGCAGATCATCGATGTCCGTGACCGTGGGCAGGCGCCGTGCGAGCATGTCCGCGACCTGCTCGACGCACGACTGGCCGACATCGACCATCAGCTACAACAACTCACCACCCTGCGGGCCACCATCGCCGACCTTCGTCAGCAGGCAACACGGCCCGAACCGGAGTCCTGCCCTCCTGACCAGATCTGCCGCTACCTGTAGAACGGCCTGCTCCCTGCCCCTCGGATTCGTGGGCCGGCCGAGAGAAGGCCGAGGCCTGCTTACGCGAGGTATGTCAAGTGAACGAGATTGTTGGACTCAAGCGGGCCGGTGGGGTAGCCATTTCAGGGCAGCGATCCCGCTCTCGTTGAGTCGTTCGTTCGATCAACGGTCTATCGCGGGGATGCTGGACGCCTGGGGGCCGGTTGGTTGGCGAGGAGACTGGTCGAGGTGGCGGGTGGGATCGTGATGGTGAACTGGGCGCCCTGTCCGGGGCCGTCGCTGTGGGCGATGAGGGTCCCGTGGTGGGCTTCGATGATGGCCCGGGCGATGGTGAGGCCGAGGCCCGACCCGGGGCTGTTCGGCGCCTTCGTGAAGCGGTGGAAGAGGTGTTCGGCTTCGGCCGGGGGGAAGCCGGCTCCGGTGTCGCTGACGGCGATCACCGCGGCTGCGCTCTTGGTGGTGTCGCTCGGTTGTGCTGTCAGCGTCACGGTGCCTCCGGGCGGAGTGTGGCGCAGGGCGTTGTCGAGCAGGCAGCCCAGCGCCTCCTGGATCCGGTCGGGGTCGACCAGCACGGGGGGAATGGCGGCCGTGAGGGACACCTTGAGGTGGACGCCGACGGCCCGGTAGCGCTCGCGTTGCGCGGCGAGGGCCTCCTCCACCAGGGCCGGGACGGCGACGCGTTCGACGTCGAGGAGGAGTTGGCGTTCTTCGGCTCGGGAGACGACTTCGAGGTCGGCGACGAGGCGTCGCAGCCTGGCGCTCTGGGCGGTCAGGGTTTCCAGGGTCAGGTCGTCGGGGGGCAGGACCTGTTCGCGTACGGCTTCCAGGGTGGCTTCGATCGACGCGATCGGGGTGCGGAGTTGGTGGGCCAGGTCGGCGGTGAGCTCGCGTCGGGTCGCCTCGGTGGCCTGCAGCCGCTGGGCGAGTTCGTTCAGTGACGCTGCAAGGGTGGCCAGTTCGGGTCCCATGCCCGGGTCGGGGACGCGCGCGTCGAGGTGCCCGTCGGCCAGGTGACGACTGGTGTCGGCGGCCTCCCTCACGGCCGCCGCGAGTCGTCGGGCCACCAGCCAGCTGATCGAGGAGGCGGTGAGCGTGGCGATGATCACGCCGACCCCGACCGACACCAGGACGGCCACGTCGAGGGCCCGGCCGATGTGCTCCAGCACCCCCGCTTCGAGCGGGACGCCGGCCCTGCGCAGGTGCAGCTGGAACACCACCGGTGCGATGAGCAGCACAGTCACGACGACGGTGCCGGCCCCGGCCACGATGACCAGCAGGTTGTTGAGCAGCAGTCGGGGCGCCAGTCCGAGCCGGGCCAGCCTGGCGTCGGTCCGCTGGCGGGTCATCCCGGCCCCATCCGGTAGCCGACCCCACGGATGGTGAGCACGTAGCGCGGATCGCGAGGATCATCGCCCAGCTTGCGGCGCAGGTGGCCCACATGGATGTCGACGAGGTGCTCATCACCCGGTGCTGAGCCCACCGGACCCTCCCAGACCCGGTCCAGCAACTGTGCCCGGGTGAACACCACCCGGGGAGCGCTGCTCAACGCCTCCAGGAGCTCGTACTCGGTGCGGGTCAAGGCGACCACCGACCCAGCCACGCGGACCTCGCGGGCCGGCACGTCCACGACAAGATCCCCGAACACGCGCGTCTGCGCGCCTGCCGGCGACGCGGGGTCGGCTATCGGGGTGCGGGGGCGTCGCAGGAGGGTGTGGATCCGTGCCACCAGCGCGCGGGGGGAGAAGGGTTTGATGACGTAGTCGTCGGCGCCGACCGCGAGCCCGATCAGCATGTCGACCTCATCGGCGCGTGCGGTCAGCATCAGGACGTAGCACGTGCTGAACGTACGCAGGCGTCGACACACCTCGATGCCGTCCATGCCGGGCAGGCCGAGGTCGAGCACGACGACGTCGGGCTCGGATTCCCGCGCGAGGGCCAGCGCTGTCTGGCCGTCGGCGGCGGTGCGGACCTCGAAGCCGTCCTTGACCAGGTAGCCCTCCACGACCCGCACGATGCTGGGTTCATCGTCGACGACCAGCGCGCTCAGCTTCTTCTCTGCCACTAGGCGTCCTCCTCCGCAAGGAACTGGGCGTGCCACGTGTGGTTCCAGACCGCGCCGGTGGTGGCGTTCACCGACAGCATGCCCACCTTCTTGCCGCCCGAGGTGAGATCGATCGTGTAGTAGCCCGGATAGGCCTCTGGGGTGGCCGCGCTCTGGCCGGCTGCGTTGGTCTGCAGCCAGCGGTTGGCGATGGCCACCGCCTGATCGGGGGAAACCTTGGCTGTGCGGTTGCCGGTGTTCCACATCATGGCAGGGCCGTACTCGGTGGAGACCGTACCGGTGGCCGGATCGACGAGTACCTCCGTGGTGGGGGCACCTGAGGTGTCCTTCAACTCGACGTAGAAGTTGTTGGTGAACTGCATCACCTCACCCGGCCGTAGCCCGCTGGAAGCGGCGGCCTGGGTGGCGCGGGCGCGGGCCTGGGCGATCGTCTCGACCCGGACGCCGTCGCCGGCCAGCCACACGTGGCCGCCCATCATGCCGCCGGATGGGCCACCGACCTGCCGGGGACCGCCGGGACCCATC
>JBAQVA010000213.1:0-15552 GCA_049297835.1 Propionibacterium sp. | reverse complement strand
CCGGTCATCCGGATGGCCGAGCTGGCATCGGCCGGCGGGCCACGCAATCTGCGGGCGGTTACGCTGCCGACCTTCGTCCTCCTGCAGCGTTTCGAGCAGGTGATCGAACGCGCCAACGAGCGGCTGGAGGCCATGACCCACGGGCGCTACAGCCTGCAGCGCACCGACCAGAAGGAGGGCCGGTCGATGCGTCAGGGGCTCGGGCTGGTCGTGGTGGACCACGACTGCGGCGACGCGGAGCGCGATCCGGGCACCCTGTCGGGTGGTGAGACCTTCCTCGCCTCCCTGGCGATGGCGCTCGGGCTGTCCGACACGGTCTCCAGCGAGGCAGGCGGAATCGAGCTGGAGAGCCTGTTCGTCGACGAGGGCTTCGGCAGCCTCGATCCCGATGCGCTCGACATGGTCATGGACCAGCTCGAGCGACTGCGCTCCGGCGGCCGCACGGTCGGTGTGATCAGCCACGTCACCGAGATGAAGCAGCGCATCACCGAGCGGATCACGGTCCGGAGGCTGCCCGACGGCTCGTCCACGCTGAGCACGACGGTCGACGCCGGGGTGTGAGTCGCGGCGCCGACCCCCTGCTCCGTCGATCCCGGACCGACCGGCCCCGGACCCACCGAGCTCCGGCCGGCCCCGAGCCAACCGCTCCCGCGCGGCCCAGCCCGGACCGGCCCAGCGCCGACAGTGACGGTGACGCAACGGTGCCCACGACCCTCCCCGTCCGGGAATGGCCGTGGGCACCGGATGATCAGCTCATCGGTGGATCACCGATGGATCACAGGTGTTCGGCGAGCACCTCCAGCACGTGGCGGTAGGCGTGACCGGTTGCGCGCGTCATACCCATCTCGCAGGTGCGGTTCGCCGAGACGTACTCGTCGTAGTACCGCTCGTTCACCTCTGCCGCCTCGCGGGTGGTGGCCGATGCGGTCAGCTCGGGATGGAGCAGACCGCGGTCGCCGGCGAAGCCGCAGCAGCCGGCGTTGACCGGCACCGTCACGTCATCGCTGACCGCCTTGGCGCAGGTCACGGCATCGCCCACGCAGGCCAGATGGATCATCGAGCAGGTCGGGTGGATGACGACCGAGCCGGCCCTGCTGGTGAACGTCACCTTGTCCAGGACGTTCTTGGCCACCCAGGTCGTGGTGTCCATGACGGTGACCTTGCCCCACTTGGCGGCCTTGTCGCCGGTGAGGTGGTCGGCCAGGCCGACCAGCCCATGGGTGCAGCTGGCGGCATCGCAGACGACCGGGAGCCGGCCCTCCTCGCTGGCCTCCCACACCGAGTCGAAGACGCGCTCGGCCATCGCGTCGGCACCGTCCACGAAGCCCTTGGACACCCAGACGGTGCCGCAGCACAGCCCGCGCAGGTCCTTGGGGATACGGGCGTGCTGCCCGGCCTTCGCCACGAGCTTCTCGAAGGAGGCCTCGGCCCCGTGCTCGGGACCGTGCTCCACCGGGGAGAACAGCGCGCCCATGCAGCTCGCGAAGTAGACGAAGTCATCGTTGGAGGTGCGCTTCTCGGCAGGACGCTGCGGTCCGCCCGAGGGCAGGTCATCGCCGACCAGCGGGATGACATCCTTCGGCAGCACGCCGCGCGCCACCTTCGTGACCCCCGTCATGACCGGGGAGGGCACCTTGTCGACCACGTTCAGCGCACCACGGAGCCCGGTGACGATCGGCCCCCAGTTCTCGGCGGCACCGACCATCGCCTTCTTCACCGGCTCGGCATGACGGGCAGCGCGGAAACGCTTCATGAACACGCCGGTGTCGATGCGCACCGGGCAGGCGATGTAGCACAGCGAGTCGACGGCACAGGTGTCGACGGCCTCGTAGGCGTAGTCCTTGCGGATCTCGGCCGCCTGGTCCGCCGGCAGCTCCTGCTGGGCGCGCAGCAACGCGATCCGGCGGCGCGGGGTGGTCGTGAGGTCTGCCGACGGGCAGGTCGGCTCGCAGTACCCGCACTCGACGCAGCGATCGATGAAGTCGTCGACCGGCGGCATCTTCTTCAGGTCGTGCATGTGGCCCTGCGGGTCGTCGTTGAGCAGCGTGCCCGGGTTGAGCAGGCCGGACGGATCGCACATCGCCTTGACCTGCTTCATCACCGCGTACAGCTCCGAGCCGAACTGACGCTCGACGAAGGGCGCCATCACCCGGCCGGTGCCGTGCTCGGCCTTCAGGGTGCCCTGGTGGGAGAGCACCACGTTGACCATGTCCTCGGTGAAGGCGCCGTAACGCTCCAGCTCGGAGGCCTCGCGCCAGTCGGCGGTGACCATGAAGTGGATGTTGCCGTCCTTCGCGTGCCCGAAGATGACCGCGTCCTGGTAGCCGTTGCGGGCGAAGGACTGACGCAGCTCAGCGGTGGTCTGGGTGAGGGAGCCGACCGGGACGGCGATGTCCTCCAGCAGATTCGTCGTGCCGGAGGGCCGTGCACCGGCCACCGAGGTGTACAGCCCCTTGCGCAGCTGCCACAGGTTCGCGCGCTCGCGGGCATCCTTGGTGAACCGCGGGGCGTCGGGGATGGGCAGGGCGCCGAGCACACCGTTCAGGGCGTCCATCTGGTCGCCGAGCTCGGAATCGTCGTCGGCCATCGCCTCGATGAGCAGCCCGGCGTGGCTCTTGACCGCCAGCTGCGCCAGCTCCGGGGTGGCCTCCGGATAGGTCTGCACCACGCGAAGGCTCGCGGCGTCCATGAGCTCCAGGCACTTGGCGCCGTTGGCCACCAGGTCCTGCAGTGCGTCCGTGGCGATCGACAGCTCGGGGACGATGAGCAGCGCGGTGGCAGCGTGCTTCTGGATCGGGATGGTGCGGAAGGTGGCCTCGGCCACGAAACCGAGCGTGCCCTCGGAACCGATCATGAGATGTTCGAGGATGTGCACCGGCTCGTCGTGGTCGACGAAGCTGTTCACCCCGTAGCCCATCACGTTCTTCATCGCGTACTGCTGGGCGATCTTCGCCACCGACTCGGGGTTGTTGCGCACCCGGTCGCGCAGGGCCGCGAGGCCCTCCCACAGTTCCGGCTCGTCGTGGTGCAGGCGATCGTCGGCGTCCGGCAGGGAGGTGTCGACGACTGTCCCGCTGGGCAGCACGACGACCAGCGACTCGAGTGTGCGGTAGGTGTTGAGCTCGGTGCCGCAGGCCATTCCGGAGGAGTTGTCGGAGACCACGCCGCCCACGGTGCAGGCGATCTCGCTCGCCGGGTCGGGGCCGAGCTTGCGTCCGAAGCGCAGCAGGTGGGCGTTGACATTGCGGATCGTCGCGCCGGGCTGACAACGGACGCGCGCGCCGCCGTCGAGCACGGTGACGCCCCGGAAGTTCTTGCGCACGTCGAGCAGGATCGAGTCGCTCAGTGCCTGCCCGGACAGGCTGGTGCCGCCGGAGCGGAAGGTGACGTGCTTGCCCTCCGCGTGCGCCTGGGCCATCACGTGCGCCACCTGCTCGGTGCTCGTGCCAGTGATCACCACCTCGGGAATGAGCAGGTAGTGGGATGCATCATGAGCCATCGACACCCGGTCGATGAGGCGTCGGGTCCCGAGCTCCGTGCTGGTCAGTGTGGTCGACATCAAGTCTCCTGTCCATGGGCGTCTGCTCTGACACCCTGTGCGATGTTCGCCATCGAGAGCAGACCGTCGGCCGAAGTCCTCGGTTCGACATCACCCAGAATGGTCCTACCAATGCTAGAACCACAAGCCCCGCGGGGGATCGCCGGGTGGTGCAGTTGTCCTGGGCCCGCCGAGTCGTCAGGCAGCCACGGCCGGGACGAGCCCCGCGGCCTCCGCGAATGCGGCGCGCGTCGGTGCGACGGGCGGTCCATTGCGGGTCGGGTGGACCCGGTTGGACAGCAGGACGGCATAGCCGCCCGCTCCGTCCATGACGAGGGAGGTACCGGTGAATCCGGTGATGCCGCGCAGCGCGGCACCCGAGCCGCCCATCGCGGACAGGTCGCCGATGCGCAGGCAGATCGCCTGCCGGTAGCCGATCCGCGCGGTCTCCTGGGCGGCGCGTGCACCCAGCAGGGCCGGCAGCTGGTCGCGCCACATGAGCTCGGAACTCGATGGGCTGAGCACGGTGACCAGACCGCCAGAGACCGCCACGGCGAGCGCGCAGACATCGGCCAGCGACGCGAAGACGCCCGCGTTCGCGCTGACCCCGCCCAGCGCCCAGGCCGTCTCGTCGTGGACGACCCCGCAGATCACCCCACGCCCCAGATCGGTGCGGTCCTCGGTGGGGGCGCACCGGGCACCGGTCGGGTTGAAGCCGCTGTGGTCCAGCCCGAGCTGGTGGAAGACCTTGCCTTCCACCAGGGGCTCCCATCCCACGCCGGTGGCTGCCTCGGCGAGCCCCATCGCGGCGATGTAGCCGACGCAGGAATACTCGTGCGCCACCCCCGGCGGGTTCTCCAGTGGCATCGCCACGATCTCGGCGAGCACCCGGTCCCTGTCCTGACCGGCCCGGAAACCCGGCCGCGCCCAACCGGTCCAGCTCGCCGGCAGACCGGAGGTGTGGGTGAGCAGATGCCGCAGCGTCACGCGGCGGCGGTCCGGGTCCGTGCGGAAGGCCTCGAGATGGTCGGCGACCGGCTCGTCGAGGCCGAAGATCCCGTCGTCCACGAGCGACAGCAGCGTGATGGCGGAGTACAGCTTCGTCAGGGACGCCAGGTCGTAGCGGACGTCGTAGTCCACCTCCTCGCGCGCGGACTCCACGATCTCCGCGCCGCGGCGGTCACGGCTGGCCAGCACGCCCGCCTTCGTACGCACGACCGTCCGGCCCCGACGGACCTGCGCGACCGCACCGGGGAACACACCGTGAGCCACTGCCCTGTGCAGGAGCTCCTCGATCTCGTCCATGTCCGCCTCCATCACCGCTCGCACCCGAGTGTTTCACCGGGAGGCACAGCGTCCCCCGGGGATGCGCAGGCCGTCACGAGACGTTTACCTGATCGACTCGGCAGCGTCCGGGACGGTCCTCAGGGGCGCTCCGCGAGCGCCCGGGCGACGGATTCGTCGGGAACCAGGCGATCGGCTCCCCTCATGAGCGCCCGGTCGGCGAAGAGCTTCACCGCGGCCGGGACCTCGCGCAGACGGTAGCGCCACCAGCGTGCCGTCATGTCACGGCTGAGATCGGCGACCCCGACCGCGTCGACGCCGAGCAGCCGGCAGGCGGCCAGCGCCCTGGGCAGGTGATAGGCCTGCGTCACGATGACGGGCCTGTCGACCCCGTACACGCGAGTGACGCGCAGACAGCTGGTCCAGGTGTCCAGGCCGGCGCCGTCGCGGACGACCGCCTCGCGGGGAAGGCCCTGTTCGACCAGGTAGTCGCTCATCACGGCGGGCTCGTCATAGCCCTGTTCGGCGTGGCCCGAGACGAGCAGCACCCGCACCGCGCCCCGCCGCCACAGCTCGGCCGCGACGTCCAGCCGGGCCGCCAGGTAGGGGGTCGGCCTGCCGTTGCGCACACCGGCGCCGAGGACCATCGCGACCCGGTGGTCGTCCAGCTTCCCGGGCACGACGATCCGCCCGCGGGCGAGCAGATGGACTCCGGCCTCGGCGCACGCCAGCACGACCAGGGGTGCCGCGGCAATCGCCGCCAGGATCCCCGGAACCGCCAGCACCGGCCGAGCTGCAGATGGCCGCCCTGCAGGTCCTGGTCCGCCCGTCGATCCACCCGTCCCGGTCGGTCGGTGCAGGAGCCGGCCGCCGTGCCCATGGGTCACGGAGCCAGCTCCCCGGATCACTTCGCCGAGCCGTCCCGCAAGCTCGTGTAGGTCTCGATCAGCGAACGGGTCGAGGAGTCCTGGGACTCGAGGGACTTGCTGTCGCCCTCGAGTGCCGGGGCGATCTGCAGGGCGAGCTTCTTGCCGAGCTCCACACCCCACTGGTCGAAGGAGTTGATGCCCCAGATCACACCCTCGGTGAAGGTGATGTGCTCGTACAGGGCGATGAGCTCGCCGAGCACCTTCGGGGACAGCTCGGGCGCCAGGATCGAGGTGGTGGGCCGGTTCCCGCTGAAGACGCGGGCGGCGACGATCTCCTCCGCGGTCCCCTCGGCCCTGACCTCCTCGGCGGTCTTGCCGAAGGCCAGCGCCTTGGTCTGGGCGAAGAAGTTCGACATGAACAGGTCATGCACGTCCTTGCCGCCCTCCCTCAGCGCGTGGGAGGGATTCGCGATGCCGATGAAATCGGCCGGCACGACGCGGGTGCCCTGGTGGAGCAGCTGGTAGAAGGCATGCTGGCCGTTGGTGCCGGGCTCGCCCCAGAAGATCTCGCCGGTCTGGGTGTCCACGGCATTGCCGTCCCAGCGGGTGGACTTGCCGTTGGACTCCATGGTGAGCTGCTGGAGATAGGCCGGGAAACGGTGCAGGTACTGCGAGTACGGCAGCACCGCGTGGCTCTGCGCCCCGTAGAAGTTCGTGTAGAAGACATTGAGCAGACCCATCAGGGCCGGCACATTGTGCTCGAGCGGGGTGGTGCGGAAGTGCTCGTCGATCTCGTGCAGGCCGGACAGGAAATCGGCCCAGTTCTTCGGCCCCACGGCGATGATGTCGGCCAGCCCGACCGAGGAGTCGACGGAGTAGCGCCCGCCGACCCAGTCCCAGAAGCCGAAGGCGTTGTCGGTGTCGATGCCGAACTCGGCCACCTTCTCCAGATTGGTCGAGACGGCCACGAAGTGCTTGGCGATCGCATCGGCGCGCTGCGCCGCGGTGCCGTCGATGGCGCCGGAGTGCTCGAGCGAGTTGATCAACCAGTTCTTGGCCATCCGGGCATTCGTCATGGTCTCCAAGGTGGTGAAGGTCTTGGAGGCAACGATGAACAGGACGGTCTCGGGGTCGACGTCGCTGGTCTTCTCGAACATGTCGGCGGGATCGATGTTGCTGATGAAGCGGCAGTCGATGGTGTCGATCTTGTAGGGCTTCAGCGCCTCGTAGACCATCACGGGGCCCAGGTCGGAACCGCCGATACCGATGTTGATCACGGTGCTGATCGGCTTGCCGGTGACACCGGTCCACTCCCCGGAACGCACCCGCTCGGCGAATGCGTAGGCCCGGTCGAGCACCTCGTGCACCTCGGCCACGACATCGGCCCCGTCCACCTCGAGGTGTGCATCGGCCGGAGCGCGCAGTGCGGTGTGCAGCACGCTGCGGTTCTCGGTGGTGTTGATCTTGGCCCCGGAGAACATCGCGTCCCGATGACCCTCAAGATCAACTTGCTCGCCGAGACCGACGAGCGCGCCGTGCACCTCGGGTGTCAGATAGTTCTTCGACAGGTCGACGACCAGGTCGCCTGCGCGGAATGTGTAGTTCTCCGCGCGAGCCGGGTCGAAGGCGAACCAGGAGCGGAAGTCCACGGCGAGCTGGTCGTGCAGTGCGCCCAGCGAAGCCCATGCGGCAGTGGTCTTGGGATCAACCGGAGAAGTCATGGCTCCAGCCTAGGGCCACAGACCCCGTCCCAGCTGCCGGTGCGCCCAGCGTGCCGGCAGGATTCGCGCTCAGGCGACCCGGGTGGCAGCCGTGGGCGGCATGGAGGACAGGTTCGAGACGATGACGCCGATGCCGTAGTCGGCGGCGTGGACCACCTTGCCGTCACCGATGTAGATGCCGACGTGCTCGTTGCCGTAGAAGAAGAGCAGGTCGCCGGGCTGCAGGGCCGAGGTGGACACCGAGGTGCCCGCCGAGACCTGCGCGTAGGTGGTGCGCGGCAGCGAGACACCGGCAGAGGCATAGGCCGCCTGCGTCAGACCGGAGCAGTCGAAGCTGTCCGGGCCGGAGGCACCCCATGCGTAGGCCTTCCCGACCTGGGCCAGTGCATAGCTCACAGCAGCCTGTGCGGCGCTGCTCGATGCGGTGGTCGACGTGGTCGTGGCGGCGGTCGAGGTGCTGGCGGTGCTGCTCTTCGTCGTCGACGAGGAGGTGGTGGTCGTGGCGGCGGTGCTCGTTGAAGCGCTCGACGTGGCCGCGGAAGCGACCTTCGCGGCGGCGGCCTGCTGGGCCGCGGTGCGCTCGGCGGCCGCAGTGGCCTGCGCGGCAGCAGCCTGGTCTGCCGCAGCCTTCTCGGCGGCAGCCTTGTCGGCAGCGGTCTTGGCGTCGGCGGAGATCTTGTCGGCCGCGGACTTGCCCACGGCGGCAAGGGCCGCAGCGCTCTTGTCCTGCTGGCTGGCCTGCTGGGCCTGCACCGCAGATTCGTTGGCCAACCGCGTCCTGGTGGCGTCGGTGATGGCGCCGACGCTGCTGTTCATCACATCGGTGCCGGTCGAGGACTTCGTGGTGGCGAGGGCGACCGAGTCGCTGGAGACGCTCACCGTGGTGTTCGCCGGATGGCTCTGCTCCGCAGATGCCTGGGGGGCCAGCGAGACGCCCAACCCGAAGGCCGAGCTGAGCAGCACGGCGGCAGCCGGCAGCACGAGACGGCTGCGCCTGGAGCGCGGCTTGGTGACGGCGCGGGCAACGGATGCGTCCCAGATCCCGGCGCGAGCACGGCGGGGGTTGCAGTACTCAGGGGTCAGAATGGCGGTCTGGCTGATGCTCGGCACCAACGCGCGGCGGGGAACCGTGGTCTCGATGACGGAATCGGCTGACTCCTCAAGGAGTGCTCTGTGAGCGGGCACTGGCTACTTCTTTCCTCTGCTGGTGGACTGCGCCGACCGACTCCATGGGCGAACCCGGCCTGATCGACGAGTTCAATCATAAAGATTTCCTGAGAGAAGTTCAAGGTGACCTGAGAACTCTCCCGGTCGAAACTGAGGATCCCGCCCGAGGAGCCCTCACAGCATGACGTTTCCCCTTGTCAGCGCAAGACCTGATGCCGCCCCCGACGAATCCTCGGATCGACCGCTCCACCTGACGGACAGCCTGGGCGGCACGAATCCCGGCTCAGCACGCATTCAGGAATCGGCCCCCGCCGGGTTCCTCCCCGGAGTCGCCGGGCGCTCAGCGGTGCCGGGCGAGCATGGCGTCGGCGTCGGCGGCGCGCTGGCGCAGCGAGCCGAAGTCCTCGCTGGTGAAGACCCTGGAGAGCACGCTGGTGGACAGGCTCACCGCGGCTGCGCCCTGCTCGAGCCAGGCGGCGGCCACGTCGTTGTCGGTGGCCGATGCCACGAGCGTCACCTCCGGCGCGATGTCGGGGAGCACCTCGGCGTACCGGCGTCCGAGCACCTCCGCCGGACGCACGTGGACGGCGGCCGGACGGCTCGTCGCCCAGGCATCGGCGACCTCGGTGGGGGTCAGCGCGTCCAGGAGGAAGGGCACACCCGCGGCCGAGAGGACTCCCAGCGTCTCCTGCTCGGGTGCGGAGCAGATCGCGAAGGCCGCCCCGGCCTGCACCGCGGCGCGCGCCTGGTCGGGCGTGCGCACGCCGTAGCAACCGATCGTCGCGCGGAAGGAGTAGATGGAGATCAGCGTCGCCAGATCGGTGGAGCCCTCGCTGCCCAGCGCGATGAGGCCCAGGCCCTCCTGGACGAGGACCTCGATGACCGTCATGACCCGGTCGAGCCCCTTGTCCGGGACGAGCACCACTCCGCGCGCCTGTGAGAAGGCCTCCGGCAGCGCCGCCTGGGAGCCGGGGACTGCGTCGGCCCGGTTCCCGTCGGCCGATCCGCCCTGCTCCTGCGCTGTGTCTGTCACACCAACATCATGCCCGAAGTGCCCACGACCCGGGCATCGGCCCGGTGGCGATGCCCAGGTTGATGGTATCGGCCCGGTCAGCGCGGTCAGGTCGCGCGGGAATCCCGCTCCCGGGGGCCGGGCCGGCTCACCGGGCCGCGGGCTCTGCGAAGATGGACCCGTCATGAACCAGACACTCACCGAACTGCTTCCCACCGGCGCTGACGCGAAGGACCCGGACGCGCTCTTCGCGGTCTTCGACAACTGGGTGCGCGGGCAGGGCATCGAGATGTATCCGCACCAGTCCGACGCGCTCGTCGACGTGCTGACCGGGGCGAACGCGATCATCACCACACCGACCGGCTCGGGCAAGTCGCTCATCGCCACCGCGGCCCACTTCGTGGCGCTGGCGCAGCACGCCCGCAGCTACTACACCGCGCCGATCAAGGCGCTGGTGAACGAGAAGTTCTTCGCGCTGTGCGAGATCTTCGGCGCGGACGTGGTGGGCATGGTGACCGGCGATGCCTCGGTCAACCCAGATGCACCGATCATCTGCTGCACGGCGGAGATCCTGGCGAACATCGCGCTGCGCGAAGGACGCGAGGCCGATGTGGACCTGGTCATCATGGACGAGTTCCACTTCATCGCCGATCCCGATCGCGGCTGGGCCTGGCAGGTCGGACTCTCGGAGCTCCCGGGCTGCCAGTTCGTCGTGATGAGCGCGACCCTCGGCGACGTGAGCCGGTTGGCGCACGACCTGGGCGAATGGACGGGCCGGCAGACCTCAGTCATCGGCAACGCCGAGCGGCCGGTCCCGCTGACCTACAACTGGTCGATCACCCCGCTCCACGAGACGATCGAGGAGCTGGTCTCCACCGACCAGTCGCCCGTCTACATCGTCCACCCGAGTCAGGGCGCGGCGACGGAGCAGGCCCAGGCGCTGATGAGCGCACACCTGGTCGACACCGAGCGACGACACCGCATCGTCGAGGCGATCGGGAGTTTCCGCTTCGCGCCGGGATTCGGGAACACCCTCGCCAAGATGCTGCGCCACGGCATCGGCGTGCACCACGCCGGAATGCTGCCCAAGTACCGACGTCTGGTCGAGCAACTCGCCCAGCAGGGTCTGCTCGTGGTGATCTGCGGCACAGACACCCTCGGCGTGGGCATCAATGTCCCGATCCACACCGTGCTGTTCACCACGCTGAGCAAGTTCGACGGACGACGTCAGCGTCTGCTGCGCAGCCGGGAGTTCCACCAGATCGCCGGGCGGGCGGGGCGGGCCGGCTTCGACACCATCGGCCATGTCGTCGCCCAGGCGCCCGAGTACCAGGTGGAGAACGAACGGATCGCCAAGAAATTCGCCAATGACGAGCGCAAACGCAAGAGCGTGCGGCACAAGAAGCCCCCGGAGGGTTTCGTCAACTACACCGAGGCGACCTTCACCAAGCTCATCGATTCGGTTCCCGAGACATTGCACGCCCGGATGCGGGTGAGCCCGGCGATGTTGCTCAACCTGCTCGACCGCGACGAGGACACCGCCACCGCACTCGTGCACATCATCGATGCCGCCGTGGACGAGCGGGCGGTGCGCCGGCGTCTGCTGCACCGCGCCGCCCAGCTGGGCCGCTCGATGGTCGAGTCCGGGGTGGTCGTGCGCCGCCGGGAGCCGACGGCGGGCGGGCGGCTGTACGACCTCAACGAGGAACTCCAGGACGACTTCGCGCTGAACCAGCCACTGAGCGCCTTCGCGATGGCGGTCCTGGAGACCCTCGACCAGGAGTCGGAGACCTTCGCGCTGGACGTGGTGAGCATCATCGAGGCCACCCTGGAGGACCCCTGGCCGGTGCTCCGCGCCCAGCAGTTCGAGGCCCGCGGCGAGGCGGTGGCCGACATGAAGGCCGAGGGCATGGACTACGAGGAGCGCATGGCGGCCCTCGACGAGGTGACCCATCCCCAGCCGCTCGCCGAGCTGCTGGAGGCTGCCTACACGAGCTTCACCGCGAGCCGACCCTGGCTCGTCGAATACCCCCTGCATCCCAAGTCCGTGGTGCGCGAGATGTTCGAGCGGGCCATGACTTTCGGCGAGTATTGCGCCTTCCACAAGGTGCAACGTTCCGAGGGGACGGTGCTGAGGTATCTCTCCGATGCCTACCGGGCGCTCCGTCAGACGGTCCCGATCTCGGCGCACACCCCGGATTTCGACGATTTGCTCACCTGGCTGGGAGCCGTGGTGCGCATGACGGACTCCTCGCTGCTGGACGAGTGGACCCGGCTGGGGCAGGAGGTGGACGAGGAGTCGTCCACCGAACAGGCCGAACCGGCGTCCCGGGCGCTGTCGGCGAATGCGGCTGCCCTGCGCGTGCTGGTGCGCAATGCGATGTTCCGCCGGGTCCAGCTCGCCGCCGACGACGATCCCGGGGCGCTGGCGGCGCTCAACGCGAACGACCCCGCGGCCGCCTTCAGCCGCAACGACTGGGACAAGGCGCTCGGCGACTACTGGGACGACCACGACGACATCGGGATCGGGGCGGACGCGCGGGGGCCGCAGTATCTGGACATCGACACGTCGAGCCGGTTGTGGCAGGTCCGGCAGATCATCGACGATCCCGAGGGCGACCACGACTGGGTCATCCGCGCCACCGTCGACCTGGACGAGTGCGACCGGCTGGGAGACGTCGTGGTGCATGTCATCGGCTTCGGGCGGGTCGACGGTCCTGCCGGCGGCCAGGACTGAACCGGCTCGCACCGCCCCCGGCAGCGTTAGGCTCGGATGAAGACGTCCGCGTCGAGCATCTCGCGGCAGCAGGAGGGCGACGAGGCCCCGACGCGGGGGCCCGAGGGCGCCCCGGTTCCGGGCTGACGGAAGTCCACCCGCGCCGGAGTTGACGGGCCCGATTCGCCCCGGCGACACGAGGAATCCGATGCACCCCGACGGCAGGAGGAATCCGATGCAAGTGTTCAGTGACGACATCGCCCGTGGTGTGGAGATAGCTCTCGTCCACGCCGAGCCGAAGGCCGGCGGGCGCAATCTCGTGCCGCAGCTGTCCTGGCGTGACATCCCGGTCGGCGCGAAGAGCCTGGCCCTGACGATCTGGGACCCCGACGCGCCGGTGGACGGCGGCTTCTGGCACTGGCTGGCGCTCGACGTGCCGGTGTCCACCAGCGGGATCTCCCGGGGCGGCAGCCTGCCGCACGGGACCCACGAGCTGCCCAACGACTACGGCTACGAGGGCTACGGCGGACCCTGCCCGCCCCACGGCCAGCGGCACCGCTACATCTTCACCGTCTGGGCGCTGGACATCGAGCACCTGCTGGTGCCTGATGCCATCACACCGGCCGAGGTGGCGAAGCTGCTGGAGGAGCACCGGATCGACTCGGCGACACTCACCCCGGTGTTCACCTCGACCCTGTGAGCGTCCCTCGCGCAGGGGAGCCGGTGGACCGCGGACACGGGCACACCGGCGGAACGTAATCTTGGCGCCGTGAGTGCCTGGACGAGCCGAATCACCTGTCTGCTGGCCGCGGTGGTGCTGCTCGTCACCGGAATCGGCGTGCCGTCGGCCTCGGCCGAGACGGGTTGGTCGCAGAACCCGGTCGCCTCGTCGAAGGCCGACTCGCTGAGCTGCGCGGACCTGCTCTTCGTCGGGGTGCGCGGATCCGGGGAGCAGGCCCCCTACGGCACCACGATCGGCGCCCTGGAGCAGGAGCTCGCCACCCACACCCAGAAGTCGCACGACGGGCTGCGGGTGAACCAGATCTACCTTGACTATCCCGCGGTCTCGCTGGACCAGCTGAGCCTCGACACCATCGAGAACATGGTGCTCCCCACGAGTTCCGAGTCCGCCTCGCCGTACTTCTCGTCGGTGGACGCGGGAGTCAGTGAGCTGGAGCGCTTCGCGACCGACGAGGCGAAGCGCTGCCCGAGTCAGAAGCTGCTCGTCGCCGGATTCAGCCAGGGCGCCGAGGTGGCCACCAGGGCGCTCGCCTCCGGCAAGCTCGACTCCAGTGCCCTCGGCGTCCTGCTGCTGGGCAATCCGCTGCACTACGACGGCCAGAACGTCAACGAGCTGGAGGGCAGCGCCAGCAACCGGGCCTACGGGCTGAGCGCAGCGTTGTACTTCCTGCGCTCCCAGGCCTCGTCGGTCTCGGGCGCCAGCCGCGAACAGCAGGTGCAGTCGCTGCTCACCAGCCTGTTCTCCATGTACAACGGCACCGTCGACACACCGGTCCTCAACGCTGCGATGAGCGCCGTCGGAGCCGACATCCCCGGCACCGACGCGCCGCTGTCCTGGTCGGTGTGCATGAGCGGCGACTCGGTCTGCGACTCCGCCGGCGCGCTGTCCAGACTGCTCACCAGCACGGCCACCGTCCAGGAGGAGAGGGACCGGGCGCGCTCGCCCCACGAGTCCTACACGCCGGCCAACGTCCCCAAGACACTCGCGGCCCTGGAGGCGAAGATCGACGCCATGCCCGCCACGCAGGGACGCGGGGCTGCCTCGTCGCTGGCGAAGCATTCGGTGCTGCCCGTCGTGGGCATCGCGGCCGCTGCGGTCGTGGTCATCTCCGCGAGCGCCGTCTTCTGGTTGCGTCGCAACCGGAGCTCTCGCGGCTCGCACGAGTGAGCACCGGAGCACGGCACCGAGATGGCTCCGGGCGACACGGTGGTCAGCTCTTCAGCGCGCCTTCCTCGTCGGCGAGCTCTGCGTCCACCCGCCTGAGTTCCTCACGCCGGCCAGCTTGTTCCACCGGGTCGGGAACCGGAAGGGAGGCCAGCAGACGCTTCGTGTAGGGGTGCTGGGGATGCCCGAGCACCTGGTCACCGTCGCCCACCTCGACCAGTGTTCCCTGGTAGAGAACGCCGATGCGATGGGCCAGCATGTCGACCACTGCCAAGTCATGGCTGATGAACAGGCAGGCGAAACCGAACTCGGTCTGCAGCGTGCGGAACAGCTGCAGCACCGTGGCCTGGACGGACACGTCCAGGGCCGATGTCGGTTCGTCCGCGATGAGCAGCTTCGGACGCATGACGAGCGCCCTGGCCAACGAGACCCGCTGGCGCTGCCCGCCGGACAGCTCATGGGGAAATCGACCGGCATAGTCGGCGGGAAGTTGCACGGCCTCCAGCAGCTCGCGTACGCGCTCGCGGCGCTTCGAGGCAGACATCTGCGGCTCGTGCACCTCCAGCGGCTCGGCAATGCACTGGCCGATGGTGAGCTGCGGATCAAAGCTTGTGGCCGGATCCTGGAAGACGAATCCGATGTCCTTGCGCAGAGGTTTGAAGGTGCGCTCGCGCCGCTCACGCATCTCGTAGCCGAAGACCGTCAGTGAGCCGCCGGTCACCTCCTCCAACCCGACGATGGCCCGTCCGGTCGTCGTCTTGCCCGAACCCGACTCACCGACCAGCCCGAAGACTTCGCCGGCACGGATCGTGAAATCGATCCCGCGCACAGCACGGAAGGGTGGCGTGCCGAGGCGTCCTGGATAGGTGACCTCCAGCCCCTTGGCCTCCACGATGAGCTCGTGTTCGGCCAGTTCCTCACGCTGGGCCCTGCTCATCGCGCCGGACGCGGAGTCGGCCCCGACGCGCGGCACTGCTCCCAGCAGCTTCTTCGTGTAGTCGTCCTCCGGGTGTGCGAACAACTCCCTGGAGAGCTTGCGCTCGACGATGACCCCGTCATGCATGACAGCCACCGAATCGGCGAGGTCGGCGACCACCCCCATGTTGTGGGTGATGAGGATGATCGACGTGCCGAAACGGTCCCGCACGTCGCGCAGCAGCTGGAGAATCTCTGCCTGGACGGTCACGTCGAGTGCGGTGGTGGGCTCGTCAGCGACGATGAGCTTGGTGCCGAGCGCGAGCGCCATCGCAATCATGATGCGCTGCTTCTGCCCGCCGCTGAACTCGTGCGGATAGCGATTGATGCGGGTCTGCGGATCGGGGATGCCCACCTCACGCAG